>JAFYRC010000087.1 GCA_017547065.1 Tidjanibacter sp. | reverse complement strand
TAGGCACTGCCAGCGCACAGTACAACCAGCGCTATATATCGTGGGCAAGTCGTAACTTCCTGGCGTCCGACAACTACAAGGACGCCATAGAAATCCTCAATATCCTCCTGCGAGCCAACAAGGAGTCGCACGAGGCATACTATCTGCGAGGCTACGCCAAGCTCGGACTGGGTGACATGATTGGTGCCGAGGCCGACCTCACGGAGGCCCTGCGCCTAAACCCCGTATACACGGAGGCCTACCACTATCGTGGTATCGTACGCTCCGAGCTGGGTAACTACGAGGACGCCGTGGGCGACTTTGCCGCCGCCATCGACCTGCGACCCGACCTGCCCAATTCCTACTACTCGAGGGGCGTAACACACCTCCGCAACAAAAACTACGTCAAGTCGCTCGTCGACTTCGACGTCATCCTCCGATTTACGGACAAGGATGCGCAGACCTACATCAACCGTGGCATCGCCCACCTCGGACTGAGGGACAGCCTCTCGGCTCACGAGTGCTTCGACAAGGCCATACGCACCAATAGGGAGTACACCGAAGGCTACAACCAGAAGGCTATGCTACTGATGTCCGAGGATAAGCACGAGGAGGCCCTCGAAAATTTCAACATGGCAATCAAGTGCGATAGCACCTATCTTCAGCCCCTCTTCAACCGAGCCATTGTGTTGTGCAACCTGGAACGCTACGACGAAGCACTGGCTGACTTCGATAAGGTTGTGAGCCTCAACGAGTATGTCGTGGGCGCCTACTACGATATGGCCATCGTCTACGCCATCAAGGGTGAGTGGGCAAGTGCGTTGGAGAACTACGACAAGGTTATCCTCCACGCGCCCGACAACGTGAAGGGCTATTTCAATCGTGCGGGCGTCTATGCCGAGTTGGGTCGCTATGCCGAGGCGCTGGGCGACTACACCAAGGCCATAGAGCTCTACCCCGACTTCGCAAACGCCTACCTCTCGCGTGCGCTCGTTAAAGACCGCATACACGACCTGGCAGGCGCGAGCCACGATAGGGCCATCGCTGCACGCAAGATTGAGGAGTATGAGGCCCGCTTGGAGGAGAACCCCGACGAATTGTCCATCTACGCCGACACCTCGCGCCACTTCAACCAGCTCGTGTCGTTTGAGTCGAAGCTGGCCGAGAAGAGGTTGCAGGAGTGACAGCAGGGCGAGATTACCCTCAAACCCATGTTCCGCTTTACGCTCACCGCACCCTCCACCGTGGCGTCCCATCGCTACTATGTGGAGTCGCTCGGAGAGTTTACCGCCACGCTGGCCGACAGCAACATTGTCTTCACCTGCGACGACACCACCCTCACCGAGGAGGAGGTGGCAGCCCTCAACTGCACCTACGAAAAGGAGGCCCTTGGAGAGAGTTGGGAGGCTCTGTTCAAGCACGGCATCAGCCAACTCTGCATCAGGCAGTACACCTCGGCTGTGGGCTTGCTCTCGGAGGCCATTGCCCTCCACCCCAACGACCCCTACCTCTACCTCAACCGCGCCGCCACACGCGCCGAGATGATTGACTTCATCAGCTCCATCAACCGCAACGACCGCATATCTATCGACTCGGAGATGAAGCCCGGACAGGTGGTCGAGAGGTTCTACAACTACGGCGACGCCATTGCCGACCTCAACCGAGCCATAGAGTTGGCCCCCGAGGTGGCATACCTATATTATAATAGGGGCAACCTCCACGCCCTGTCGGGAGATATGCCCGCCGCCTACGACGACTACACCCAAGCCATAGCCCTCGCCCCCGAACTGGCCGAGGCGTGGTTCAACCGTGGTCTGGTGCAGCTCTACATGAAGGACACCCGCAAGGGTTGCATCGACCTGAGCAAGGCCGGCGAGCTGGGCATCAAGGAGGCCTACGTTGTGCTGAAAAGGCACAATTAGAATTGAAAATTGAGAATTGAAAACTCAAACAATAAACAAAAAAAGAAGAAAAATGACTGAAAAATTGCAACGTAAACTCAACGACTCGGCATTTGCTCGTTGGTCGGCGCTGATACTCATCGCTCTGATGATGTTCTTCGGCTACATGTTTGTGGATATGCTCTCGCCCCTGAAGAGCCAACTCGAAAGCGGCCTCGGCTGGAATAGCGGCACCTTCGGTACCTACGCTTCGAGCGAGTACTTCCTCAACGTATTCTGCTTCTTCCTCATCTTCGCAGGTATCATCCTCGACAAGATGGGTATCCGCTTCACCGGTATGCTCTCGGCTTCGCTGATGGTTATCGGTGCAGGTATCAAGTTCTATGGTATGAGCGAGCTGTTCATCGGTAGCTCCTTGGAGGCTTGGATGAACTCGTGGTGGGTAGCACTCCCCGCAACTGCCAAGATGTCGTGCCTCGGCTTTATGATCTTCGGCTGCGGCTGCGAGATGGCCGGTACCACCGTGTCGAAAGCCATTGCTAAGTGGTTCAAAGGCAAGGAGATGGCCATGGCTATGGGCTTGGAGATGAGTATCGCACGTCTGGGTGTGTTTGCCGCAATGTGGCTCTCGCCCATGGTATTTGAGAAGTTCGGCCACGTGTCGGCTCCCGTAGCATTTGGCGCAATCCTGCTCATCATCGGCCTGTTGTTCTACACCATCTTCGTGGTTATGGACAGCAAGTTCGACAAGCAGTTGGAGGCCGCAGGCGAGCTTACCACCGAGGAGAGCGAGGAGGAGTTCAAGTTCAAAGACCTCGGTAAGATCTTCTCGAGCAAGATGTTCTGGTTGGTGGCCCTGCTGTGTGTGCTCTACTACTCGGCAATCTTCCCCTTCCAGCGCTACGCTCCCGACTTCCTCAACACAACCCTCGGTATCGAGAATGGCGCACAGCTCTTTAGCTGCTTCCCCATCCTGGCAATGGTGCTCACCCCCTTCCTGGGCGGTTTCATCGACAAGAAGGGTAAGGCTGCTTCGATGCTGATGCTCGGCTCGCTGATCATGATCGCTTGCCACCTCTCGTTCGCATTCCTGCTGCCCGCATTCCCCAGCCAGTGGCTCGCCGTTACCTTGGTTGTTGTGTTGGGTGTGTCGTTCTCGTTGGTACCCGCCGCTTTGTGGCCCAGCGTACCCAAGATTATCGACAACCGCATCCTCGGCTCGGCCTACTGCATCATCTTCTGGATTCAGAACATCGGTCTGTTTGCAGTGCCCATGCTGATTGGTAACGTGTTAGACAAGACCGGCGGCTACACCGTGCCTATGGTAATCTTCTCGTCGTTCGGCGTACTTGCTCTGCTGTTCAGCCTCTGGCTCAAAAAGGAGAACAAGAAACAGAACTTCGGCCTCGAAGAGCCAAACATTAAATAACAAAAAAAGCCTGGCAGTTTTGCCGGGCTTTTTTTTAGTCTAACGTCCAACGTCCAACGACTTTTTAAATTGAAAATGGAAAATTGAAAATGGAAAATTAAGGTGCGCCGTTGGCGCAGACTTTTATTTTCTTTTCCACTCTTTCTGCTCTTTTTGCCCTTTCCGCCCTTTGGTGCCCATTCAGCCCTTTCTTGCCCTCGGGTATCTTTTTTAATACCCGTGAAGTTAGGGAATTTTGTGAGGTTAGGGAAAATTAATTCATAGTGCGCCGCAGGCACAATAATTCTCAATTCTCAATTGACCAAGCTTCGCTTGCTCTAAAATGCTCTCGCTTACTCGCATTTGCCTCAATTCTCAATTCTCAATTTTCCATTTTCCATTTTCCATTTTCCATTTTCCATTCCCTCCTATCCCATCCTAAATTTGTAGTCCTCATAGCCGAACTTGCGCACGATCTCCACCTCGCCATTGGTGTGGGCGATAGCGATGGAGGGGTGCGACACGCCATTGAACATGGTGGTCTTGACCATGGTGTAGTGGATCATGTCCTCAAACACAATGCGGTCGCCCACCTGGGGCTCCTTGTCGAAGGCCCAGTGTCCAACCCAGTCGCCGGCAAGGCAGCTGTTGCCACCGATGCGCCACTTCTGCTCGCCCTCCTCGGGGTCGTGAGCACCCACCACGGCGGGTTTGTAGGGCATCTCCAAGCAGTCGGGCATGTGGCACGCAAACGACACATTGAGTGTGGCAGTGCGCTCACCTCCGCCCTCCACGATGTCCTCCACGGTGGCCACGAGCGTACCCGTGCGCCAAGTGAAGGCGCTGCCGGGTTCGAGGATAATCCTCAGGTTGGGGTGACGCTGTTTAAATTCGCGCAGGGTGCTAATGAGCAAATCAACATTGTAGCCCTTGCGGGTCATCAGGTGACCACCACCCATGTTGAGCCACTTGATGCGATCCAAGAGGTGGCCAAACTTGGCTTCTACAACCTCCAAGGTTGCCACAAGATCCTCCGAGTCCGACTCGCACAACGAGTGGAAGTGGAGGCCCTCCAATCCCTCGGGCAATCCGTCGGGG
>JAFYRC010000086.1 GCA_017547065.1 Tidjanibacter sp. | reverse complement strand
TTTACCTTTTTTGCTATTAGCCGTTGGCTGCTGGCTGCTGGCTATTGGCTTTGCTCCGCACTAAAAATTTAGGATAAATTCTATCTCTTTGAAAAGATACGAACAAACTATTCCGCTTTCCTCGTGCTCCACAAGCAATTCGCCCGTGGGGCGTACATCCCTGATTGTGCCACGGAATTTCTTGCCGTCGGGCAGGGCATAGGTGGAGGGTTTATTGAGTCGATAGAGTTTTCTCAGGTAGTCGGACTGAATGCTTTGGGGGGCGGTTTTGAGCTGTTCAAATCTGCGCTCCAAGGCCTCGTAGAGGTCGCCGAAGACGTCGTTTGTGCCCTTCCTCTCGCCCGTTTGCAGGACTATGGATGTGGGGTTGGGTATCCACTCCTCAAACTCTGTTTGGTTGACGTTGAGGCCAATGCCCACAATGGTGCGAGCCAGTCGGCCGGCAATGCCTAGGTCGTGTTCGATGAGTATGCCACAGATTTTGCGGTGGTCCACATAGATGTCGTTAGGCCACTTAATTTCGGCCTCAATGCCATAGCCTGCGAGGGTGTCAACGAGTGCGAGAGCCACAGCCTCGGAGAGCAAAAACTGCTCCTTGGCGGCCAGAAAATCGGCCTCCCACACCAGTGAGAAGGTCAAGTTTTCGCCCGCCTTACTGCTCCACACGTTACCCCTTTGTCCCCTGCCTGCGGTCTGCTCCACCGCCACCACAGCGTCGCCGTGGGAATAACAGGGGTTTTTACACTCGGCATTGGTGGATGCCATCTGTTTGAAAACAAATACAGCCATTGTTCAAATTGAAAATTGAAAATTGAAAATGGAAAATTTCCTCTGCTCCCAAACCTTCCTAACACTCCCTAACCTCTCGGGTATTAAAAAAGATACCCGAGAAAAGGGGTGGGAACATTTTGAATTGTCGGTTGTCGGTTGACGTTATACCGATACGCCGAAGTCGCGAAGTGCGTCGTTGAGCGAGGTCTTCTTGTCGGTGCTCTCCTTGCGGTGGCCGATGATCAGTGCGCAGCTCACCTGGTAGTCGCCTGCGGGGTAGTGGCGGGTGTAGCTACCGGGAATAACCACCGAGCGGGGAGGCACATAACCCTTATACTCAACAGGCTCGGGGCCCGTTACGTCGATAATCTTGGTGGAAGCGGTGATAACCGTGTTGGCTCCCAACACAGCCTCGCGGCAGATGTGGGCACCCTCCACAACGATACACCTCGAACCGAGGAAGCAGTTGTCCTCAATAATCACGGGTGCAGCCTGCACGGGCTCCAATACACCACCGATACCAACACCACCACTCAGGTGTACACCCTTGCCAATTTGTGCGCAGGAGCCAACCGTAGCCCACGTGTCGACCATGGTGCCGCTATCGACGTAGGCGCCGATGTTGACATAGGAGGGCATCATGATCACACCCCTTGCGAGGTAGGCGCCATAGCGAGCCACTGCGTGGGGTACAACCCTAACGCCCAGCTCTTTGTAGCCGTGTTTGAGGGGGAGTTTATCGTAGAATTCGAGGTCGCCGGCATTGGAAGTGGTCATCTCGTGGGTGGGGAAATAGAGGATTACAGCCTTCTTAACCCACTCGTTAACTATCCACTCGCCACTCTCGGTGGGCTCGGCTACTCGCAACTCACCCTTGTCGAGCAGAGCAACAACCCTCTCAATAGCGTCGAGGACTTCGTGGTCGTGCAGAAGATTGGCATCTTCCCAAGCACGCTCAATCTTATCTTTCAATTCTGTGTACATAAGCGAAAAATATGTTGTTACAGTGTGCAAATATGCAAAAAATAGTCTGGAATACAGCACTCCTAATCAAGCTTTTTCAAATATTGTACTATATTTGCAACCTAATCAGGGAGAAAAACTTTATATTTATGAACAAAGAAAAAGCTATTTCAATGCCATTGGAGGGCGTTAAGCGCCTCGATATGGCACGTCAGCCCCGCAAAATTTCGTGGTGGTTGCGCCCCGTAATGTGGATTGCTTCGTTCCCCGTGACTTGGCTCCACCGCACAAAAGTGACTAAAATCAATATGGAGGGAGTTAAGAGGCCCTATCTGCTCCTCTGTAACCACAATGCCTTTTACGATTTCATGGTTGCAATCAAGGCAACTTTCCCCAATCACGCCTACTACATCGTAGCAATCGACGGATTTGTTGGTATGGGTGGTTTCCTTTCGTGGTTGATGGCCAGGGTTGGATGTATTCCCAAACGTAAGTTCACCAACGACACCCGCCTTGTGCGCCAGCTTCGTGGTGTGGCCGACCGCAAGAAAATCGTTGCATTCTACCCAGAGGCTCGCTATTCGTTGTGCGGTACCAACGCCATCCTTCCCCCTTCGTTGGGTAAACTCATTAAGCTGCTCAAAATGCCCGTTGTGACTCTCATCGCAGAGGGTAACCACATCAACTCGCCCTTCTGGCACACCGGCGATAGGCTTATTAAGACCGAGGCCAAGATGAAGAAGATCCTCGATGTGGAGGATATCGAGAAGATGGACTACAACCAGATTATGGAGGTTATCGACCGCGAGTTTGTCTACGACGATTTCGCTTGGCAGCGTGACAACAAGGTGCGTATGGTCAAGAAGAACCGTGCAGAGGGTCTGCACCACGTTCTCTACCAGTGCCCCCACTGCGGTAAGGAGTATCGTATGACCAGCGAGGGTGCACACGTGATGTGTAAGGAGTGTGGCCACAAGTGGTTCATGAATGAGTATGGCCAGTTGGAGGCTGTGGAGGGTGAGACATATTTCTCGCACATCCCCGATTGGTATGAGTGGGAGAGGGAGAACGTACGCAAGGAGGTTGAGGCTGGTACCTATGGTATTCAGGTGAAATCGGACGTACGCTCGTTGCCCAACCCCAAGAAGTTTATCGACGTTGGCGAGGGCATGTTTACTCACGACATGACCGGTTTCCACCTCGTAGGTGAGTACGACGGCGTGGAGTATGAGTTGAAGTTGCCCGCACAGAGCCGCTACTCTATCCACGTTGAGTATAACTTCCGCAAGTGGCACCGCGACTGTATCGACCTGAGTACTCTCACCGATACAATGTTTGTATTCCCCCACGGTGAGGACTTCTCGGTAACGAAGATGTCGCTCGCTTGCGAGGAGATGTACAAGTTCTATAACAAAAAGAGCGAAAATAAGAGCGAATAGATGAAAATTTACAAGTTTGGTGGAGCATCTGTGAAGGATGCTGCAGGAGTTAGGAATCTGACAAACATAGCACGCCAGACCGAGGGACAACTCTTCATTGTCGTTTCGGCTATGGGTAAGACAACCAATGCATTGGAGAAAATCGTCGAGAGTTTCTGGAATGGACGCACCGGCGAGGCTATCGTTGCTATGCAGACCGTGGTGGACTACCACGCAGCCATTCTCTGCGACCTCTGGGGCGAGCCCCACTTGCCCGAGCGCGTGAGGAATTTCTACGAGGAGTTGGAGGAGATTATCACCGTGGCCAACCCTGCAAGCAAGAGCTACGAGGAGTGGTACGACCGCATCGTGAGCTTCGGCGAGCTGATCTCCACAGCCATCGTGAGCGAGTATCTCAACCACGACGGCGTGGGTTGCGAGTGGCTCGACATGAGGCGCATGTTCCTCACCACCAATCGTTTCCGCGATGCCAATATCGACATTGAGGCCTCCACCCCTCGCTTGCGTAAGGCAGTGGGTCTGGCTTCGGAGCGCATCATCGTGGGCCAGGGCTTCATTGGTGCTACCGAGCAGGGTGCAACTACCACCATCGGTCGTGAGGGTTCCGACTACTCGGCAGCCGTGGCAGGCTACATCCTCGACGCCGAGAGCGTGTCGATTTGGAAGGACGTGGAGGGTCTCCTCAATGGCGACCCCAAGATTTTCGACAACGTCACCTACATCCCCGAGTTGACCTACCTCGATGCAATCGAGTTGGCATATAGCGGTGCACAGATTATCCACCCCAAGACCATCAAACCACTTCAAAACAAGAGTATTCCTCTCTATGTGAAGTGCTTTGTGAATCCCTCGTTGCCCGGTAGTGTGATCAAGGAGAATATTTCCAAGCCCATCGAGGTGCCCATCCTTATTTTGAAGAAAAACCAGACACTCCTTTCGATTAAGCCCAAGGATTACTCGTTTATCTTGGAGGAGCGTATGGCAGAGATTTTCAGCATTATGGAGAAACGTAGGGCCAAGGTGCACCTGGTGCAGAACTCGGCAATTAGCATGGCGCTGTGTATTGACGCCTCGCGCTACTTGACGGAGATTGTTGACGACCTCCACGAGAAGGGATTTGAGGTGAAGTATAACACCGACATGGAGTTGCTGACCATTCGTGGCTACTCGGCGGAGGATATCCACAAGTTTGCCGAGGACGAGTCGGTCTATATGACCCAGCGCTCGCGCAAGGTTGTCCGCATCCTCAAAAAGGGCAACTAGTAGTTTTCGGACATAAGTTCAAACAAAACGGTGGTGCAGTTCGCACCACCGTTTTGTTTTCCAGTACCACATATACGGC
>JAFYRC010000085.1 GCA_017547065.1 Tidjanibacter sp. | reverse complement strand
TTGAAGAACATTCAGTTGGGTTACACTCTGCCTTCGAAGATTACCAAGAAAGCAAAAATCGAGAAGTGCCGCGTTTATGTTTCGGCCGACAACCTGCTGACCGTTAGTGATTTCTTCTACGCCTACGACCCCGAAACTCCCGTTTCGAGCGGTGGTTACTACCCCCAGGTTAAGACCTGCGTATTGGGTTTGAGCGTCACATTCCGATAGAACGCAAAAGAGTGTGAACAAAGAGGAAAACAGTAAAGTAGAAACGATTCAAAAAAAACGAACACAAGAGTATGAAAAAGATTATATACGGTTTGCTGATTGCCACAACAGCACTGATGGTGGGTTGCAACGACGACTTCTTGGAGCGTCCGCAATTCGACCAAATCACCGACGAAAACTTCTGGCAGAACGAGGAGCACCTCAAAAGTGTGGCCAACACTTTCACCACCTGTATGCAGGGTTCCTACTGGCTCAACATCTCCGAGATTATGGCCGATTTTGCCCCCTGGGCAGTGACCACCGCGTTCCGTACCATTGGTGGCGGTAACTACGCTACCAACATCGGCAACCTCAACTCCATTTGGGTGAGGGCCTACGAGGGTATCGGTACGGCTAACTACTTCTTAGCCAACTACAACAGGGCCGTGAATGTACCCACCGAGATTAGGGAGAGGTATGCCGCTGAGGCCTATTTCTATCGCGCCTACAACTACTGGTTGCTGACCAACTACTTCGGCGATGTGCCCTACATCGACAAAGTGCTCAACGTTGAGTCGCCCGACGTGTACCGCGGAAGGGATAAGAGGGATTTTGTTATTGACAAGATCAGCAAAGATCTCGAGGATCACTACAAAGCACTGCCCGAGTATATCACCGCTGCCAGCAACGAGTTTGGTCGCGTGTCGCAGGCCGCAGCCCTCGTGTTGCTCTCACGCATCTACCTCTTCAATGGTCGCTATGCCGACGCTGTGAACGCCTGCGAGAGGGCTATGGCAAACCCCTACCACGAGCTCTACTCCACCGGTAAGCCCGACGAGGACTACTGCAATCTGTTTACCTACACCGGACGTGCATCGCGCGTTGCAGCCAACAAGGAGACCATCCTCGCCTACGTCTACAACTACGACCTGGGTGCCGAGGCTCGTACTTCGCACAACGTGTCGCGTTGCAACTGGGTACCCGGTGACTACGCTCGTTGGATCCCCACCAAGAAGGCTATCGAGCTCTACCTCACGGCCGACGGTCAGATTTGGGATCCCAAGAAGTGCAACACCTACGAGGAGGTCTTCGAGAATAGGGACCCCCGTATGTGTCAGACCATCCTCGCTCCCGGCACCCCCTGGACCGGTGGCCCCGATGGCGACATTACCAGCACCGACAAGAGCATCTATCGCTACCCTCTGTTGATCAACGACAAGAGCGGCGCGATGACCTACACGGGATATTATATGCGCAAGTATGTTGAGCCTTCGACAGTGAAGTATGTGAGCCACGACGACAACGACATTGTTATGATGCGTTATGCTGAGGTGTTGCTTAACTACGCCGAGGCCAAAGAGTTGCTGGGTACACTCACACAGACCGACCTCGACAACTCCATCAACCTCCTCCGTGCAAGGGTTGGTATGGTGCCTATGAAACTTGATAAGTTGCCCGCAGGCAGCAACATCCGCGCTGAGATTCGCCGTGAGCGTAACGTGGAGCTCTTCTATGAGGGTCACCGCTACTTCGATATCATCCGTTGGAGGGAGGGTGAGACTCTCGGCGAGGACCTCTTGGGTGTAAACCGCAGGTGGCTCGACCAGAGCAGACTCAAAGTTGACCTAAACCAGCTGACCTGGGTAAACGTTGACGGCGAGAAGTATCTGTTGCTCGAAACGGGCCGTACGTTCGACCCCAACAAGCACTATCTGCTCTCGCTGCCCTTCGCACAGATGCAGCTCAACCCCAACCTCGCCCCCAACAATCCGGGCTGGTAGTGGGAGGTGGGCATCCCTAATGCCCACACATAAAAGAAAGAAATCGTAAGTAAAGGAACGATATGAAACGAACAACCAAAATAGTCCTCACGGTGCTGCTGGCCGTGGCATCATTGCAGGTGGCAAAGGCCCAGGAGAGTGGCTTTTCTATCCGTGTGATGTCGATGAACATCAAGGAGTGTGGCAGGTATTGTGGCTACAAGTCGGCCCCCTATGCCGAACTGATTAACCAATATCAGCCCGATGTGGTGTGCCTGCAAGAGGTGGACTATCGCACCAACCGTAATGGTGGCCGTGATTGGCTGAACGAGGTTGCTTTGGCAACGGGTATGTGGCCCTACTTCAGCCAGTCGATGAGCTACCAGGGCGGTGGCTTTGGTACGGCTCTGCTGTGCCGCTACCCCTTCTGGGGCCTCACAAAGATCATCTCCAACATCACTGGAGCCAGGGAGCCAAGGTCGACAGCCTGGTTGTACCTCACTCTGCCCGAGGGCGGAGTGGTGAGGGTGGCAACTACACACCTCGCACTGGAAAGCGGTCAGATTACCATTCAGCACCTGGCCGACGTGAACTCCAAAATGTTCAAGGAGGATAGCACTACCCCCACCCTGCTGATTGGCGATTTCAACTCACAAGAGGGTAGCGACCCCTATACCTATGCAGGCAACCGCTGGGTGGACCTCGGTAAGGGCTACGGCGACACCTACCCCACAAGCCGTCCCGACATCACCTACGCAAACCAGAGGCTCGACTACGTTATGGCTTCGCCCAAGACGGGTTGGAGTGTGGTGAAATATGAGATTTTGGACTGCCCCGACCTTTCGGACCACCGTTTCATCGTGGCAGACCTGATCTACACCCCTAACAACTAAACAATAGACACATTATGACACGCACAACAATAAAGCTTCTTGGCAGAGTGTGGCCGATGCTCCTTGCAGCATTGGCCACGGCCTGCGGACCCGTGCCCGATGATAATGGAGGTACGAACAATGGAGGTGGTAACAACAATGGTGGCGGAGAGAACGGAGGCGACTATGTGGCCCCCGAGATACCCGAAACTCCCGTGTCGGCAAACCTCTTCCGTGTGGACTACTTCACCACGTTGGAGGCCGAGGGTAACTACTTCACAATGAGGGATGCGGGCGTTGCGTCGCAGTTTATCAGCTCGCAGGAGGCGCCCCGTTCGGTGGCCTACATGTTCGACCTGTGTAACTTCACCGTGGGCCAGAAACAGCCCGCCGTGCAGATGGCCTACGACAACAAAGCTTACAGCTTTTTCCTCCAAACCGGCCCCACAAAGGCACAGACCACCGAAGGTACAGCTATGGTGAGCCGCTATGCAAGTTCATCGATTGTGGGCACTACTGGTGCCGACGGCGTGAACATCTCGGGCGTGACGTTCAACGTAGGCTTGTCGAAGTCGGCAACCCTCACATTCTACTCCGCTCGCATCGAGAGCGTGGAGGAGGTGGAGAAGGCTGTGGAGCACTTCGGCGTGTCGTGGCAGAACGACGGCGTGTTGATTGCCTCGGTGCTCGCCGACCAGAAGGAGGCCATTAGCTCGTGGCTGAAGTCGAACTTCATGGGCTACCGTGTGGAGTTTGCCGAGAGCAAAGGCACCCCTTATGATGTGATGGTGCTCTGCCCCGCAATGATGGTGTGCCGCTCGATTGAGCAGATGAAGACCATCAACCTCCCCTACTGGAAAGTGACAATGGAAAAGTTTTTCTAAACCGATAAAACGCTAACCTATGAATATGAAAAAGATTGCATTAACCCTCGTGGCAGTGGTGGCTGTGAGCCTTATGGCTTCGGCCAAGAATCCACTGAGGATTATGAGCTACAACCTCCGCTTTGGCGAGCTTGCCACCGTGGAGCAGTTGGGCGACTTTGTAGCCTCGCAGGAGGCCGATTTTGTGGCGTTGCAGGAGTGCGACTGGGCCACCAAAAGGGATAGGGCTCCCCATCAGCACGGAGTGAAATTCGTGAACGAGATTGCCTACCGCGCAGGTATGTTTGGCCTCTATGGTAAGGCCATCAACTACAAGGGTGGCTACTATGGCGTGGGTATTCTGAGCCGCTACCCCATCATCAAGAGTGAGCGAGTGCTGCTGCCCCACAGGGAGGGCACCGAGCAGCGCACGATGTTGGTTGCCACGGCCGAGTTGCCCAGTGGCGAGTTGTTGACCTTTGTGAGCACCCACTTGGAGGTGAAATCGAGCGAGGCTCGCCAAGAGCAGGTGGCTTTCATCAACAAATACTTTGCCAAGTGGCCCAACGCTGTGGTGTTGGTGGGCGACATGAACGCCGAGCCCGACACCAAGGAGATGCGTGCGCTCGTGGAGGCAGGTTGGCAGAATATGACCAACAACGATAAAACATTCAGTTCGACCAAGCCAACCATCAAGATTGACTACATCTACTACCGTGGAGCACAGCCCGCCGTGCTCAACTCCACCAAGGTGCTCACGGACTGCACCCTTTCGGACCACTTCCCCGTTGTTTCGAACATTACCATTAAGTAACAATAAACACACAAAAACCTATTTAATCAACCAATTTTATTAACCTTTTTCTAAAACATTACTTTTATGAAAAAAACTTTATTTGCAATTGCAATGCTGGCAGTAGCTCTGGTAGCTTGCGAGAATGATCCTAACGACAAGAAGCAGGAGAAACTTGATGCAACCATCGCTTTGGCAGAGGGCGTTGAGGCCGCTTTGGCAGAGGGTGTAGCCTATGGTAGCCCCCTTGCTATCAAAGGTACCGTAACCACCAATGCAGCTCTCACCGAGGTTGTTCTGACTGGTGTTGCAAAGAGTGGCGACGCTTATGTTGCTAAAGGTTCGGCACAGACTCTCGAGCAGGAGGGTAACGAGGTTGATCAGCTCTGGTTTGCTGATACCAAAGAGGCTACCCACGTTGAGGTTAAAGTTGTAGCTGGTACCAAAGCTGCTTCTTTCTACTACGCTTTGGGCGCAGTTGAGGGCGAGTGGAACTATGGTGTATGGTGCGAGCCCGCAGCAACCGTTATGGCCGACATTATGATTCCCAACCACGAGAACAACCCCGAGCTCTATCCTGAGGAGAACACCGGTGCAGGTAGCGACACTCCTTCGTTCATCTCGATGGATGGTGTGAACGTAAACGGTACTGTGAAACACATCGTTTCGCTCAACGAGCTTCTTCCCGTTGACGGTGCTGGTGCTTCGTTCTGTTTCAGCAACGTACTCCAGAACACCTCCAACAAAGCCTACATCGGTGGCGAGAGGGGTTATGCCTTCACCGACATCCCCACCCTTACCGCAGGTACCATTGGCCGTCAGTGCGACGTTTACCAGTATGGCGAGCACAAACTTGACAAAGCCAACTGCAAGACTTCCGCTTTGAGCCGCGTAGTTGGTTCGTGGGCAGGTGACTCCTACGATGCTGAGGAGTATGCTTTTGTTGACGGTTTGTTCATCTCGATCCCCGAGGAGATCAACACCTTGGCTGACCAGATGAGGGCATTCTATATGTTGGGTGAGATTCAGCGCGTATTGGACAACGCTACCCTTGGCGTTGAGAACGAGCCCACCAGCCTGAGCAACAAGAATATGTATCGTCGTTGGGGTAAAGCTGGCGACAATGCTGCTTCGATGGCTGCAGCACTCGGCGAGAACTTCCGCGCAGGCGACTACCTGATTATGCGTAGCCACAGCAAAGTCGTTGAGGGCGAGCCTCTCACCTATGGTATCATCCAGATATTGCAGTTGCCCGATGACTCTGGTGCATTCGTAACCGACGAGGCTACCGGCAAGAAGTACATCGACCGTGAGTTGGCACAGACCATCTTCCTCAAACCCTGCTACTTGAACATCAAGTGCCAGATGGTTGTTGCTAAATAAGCATCTCTAAACCAACAAATTGCCGGCGTGGGGAAATTATGTGTGGCCCCACGTCGGCAATTTTATCGCAAAAAAACCACAAACCACACAAAAAAAGTACAACCCCCTTTCAAACATAACAACAATGATGAAACTGCTGCAACGATTTCTACTCATTATTTTAGTGTGTGCCACAATGGCAGGATGTAGTGCCCACAAGGAGCGCACCCAACAGGTCGCTGCGGCACAAGGTGTCATCGAGCGCACACTCGGTGGTGTGCCCGATAACCTCACTATCAAGCTTACCGACCCCACCAGTGAGGGTCTGGATACCTACAACATCTCGGCCAATGGCGGAAACCTCACAATCGCAGGCTCCTCACCCACGGCCATTTGCTATGCCTTCAACCACTACCTCCACAAGGCTTGTGGCTCACAGGTGGTGTGGAGTGGCAAGCACCTCAACATTCCCGCCGAGTGGCCCGAATGGAGCGAAAGCGGCTCGTCGCCCTACGACCTCCGCTACTTCCTGAATGTGTGCACCTTCGGCTACACCGCCCCCTATTGGGATTGGGAGCGCTGGGAGCAGGAGCTCGACTGGATGGCTCTCCACGGCGTAAACTTTCCCCTTGCAAGTGTGGCAAGCGAGGCCATTGCAAGGCGTGTGTGGATGCAGCTCGGACTCTCCGCCGAGGAGGCCGACGCCTTCTTCACGGGTGCAGCACACCTGCCCTGGCACCGTATGGGCAACCTCAACTCCTTCGATGGCCCCCTCACCGAGGAGTGGCACAACTCGCAAATCGAACTCCAACACAAAATACTCGCTCGTATGAGAGAGCTCGGTATGGACCCCGTGGCTCCCGCCTTCGCAGGTTTCGTACCCCCCGCATTCATTGAGAAAAATCCTGATATCGCCTACAACCAACTCCTCTGGGGCGGCTTCGACAAGTCGTTCAACGCAGTGGTGTTGGCTCCCTCCTCGCCCTGGTTTAGCAAGATTGGTAAACTCTTCGTGGAGGAGTGGGAGAAAGAGTTTGGCGACGCAAAATACTATCTCTCCGACAGTTTCAACGAGATGAAATTGCCCGTAGAGCCCGGCGACACCGAGGGTAAGCGCGCCCTGTTGGCCGACTATGGCGAGGCTATCTACAACTCCATCATCGCAGGCGACCCCGACGCAGTGTGGGTAACCCAAGGTTGGACTTTCGGCTATCAGCACGACTTCTGGGACAAGGAGAGTATGCAGGCTCTGTTGTACCGCGTGCCCAACGACAGAATGATCATCATTGACCTCGGTTGCGACTATCCCAAGTGGGTGTGGAAAACCGAGCAAACTTGGAAAGTTCAGGACGGCTTCTACGGCAAGCAGTGGATTTTCAGCTATGTGCCCAACTTCGGTGGCAAGGTGTTGCCCACGGGTGAGTTGGAGATGTATGCTACCTCCTCGGCCGAGGCTCTCGCTTCGGAGGGCAAAGGCAACCTCGTAGGTTTCGGCTCCGCTCCCGAGGGTTTGGAGAACAACGAGGTGGTGTATGAGTTGTTGGCCGATATGGGTTGGACCAGCGAGGCCATCAACCTCGACGAGTGGATTGCCGACTTCTGCACCGCTCGCTATGGTTCCTACGATGAAAACATTCGCACGGCGTGGGATTGCTTCCGCAGCAGTGTCTATTCGTCGCTCTACTCCTACCCCCGTTTCACTTGGCAGACCGTGGTGCCCGACAAACGTCGCAAGAGTGCCCACGACATCAACGACACATTTGGTAGGGGTGTGGAGAGTCTGTTGGCCGCAGCCGACGAGTGCAAGGGCTCGCCTCTCTATGTGAACGACGTGGTGGAGATGAGCGCAATGTGGCTCTCCGAGGTGGCCGACAGGCACTACGAGAAGGCCCTCGCTTTGAAGGCCCGTGGTCAGAGGCGTGCTGCACAGAAGGAACTCACACAGACCATCGATATTCTCCGTGGTGTGGACGCTCTGTTGGCCCACCACCCCAACCATAGGCTCGAGAACTGGGTACGTTTGGCCCGCAAATCGGCAGCCACAGTGGAGGCACAGAACAGCGCCGAGGCCAACGCCAAGCGTCTGATTACCACCTGGGGCGGCTGGCAGGAGGACTATGCTGCAAGGTTGTGGAGCGATATGGTGGGTGCATATTACATCCCCCGCTTGGAGCTCTACTTCGCCAAGGGTGCCGCCGCCACCGACCAGTGGGAAGAGGAGTGGATTAACACCCCCATGGCCTCCTTCGCAAAGGCTGAGGGTTGCCCCATCGGCTTGGCAAAAGAACTCGTTGGTCGCTACAAATAAGAGAAATAACAATCGCATATAGATTCGTATGAAAGGGACAAGGTTTTTCGTAAGGCTATTTTGTGCGCTGGTGGTGTGGGCCGCAGTGGGTTGCACCCCCGACGCTACACAGACCGACTTTTCGCTCCGTGAGCAAGTGGAGGCCGCCGAGGCCCTCGTAGAGAGGGTTACGGGTGGCCGTGGTGAGGATTTCGTGGTGAAAATCACCGCCCAGCAACTCGACGGCTTGGACTACTTCTCACTCTACTCGGAGGGAGGTAAGGTTGTGCTCGAAGGCGTGGACGGCGTGTGTGTAGCAAGCGCCCTGAATCACTACTTGCAGGAGTGGTGTGGTTGCCACATCAGTTGGTGTGGCTCGTCGGTGGAACTCCCCGACACTCTCCCTCTGCCGCAGGAGCGCATCACGAAGACCTCGCCCTACAAGTATCGCTACTGCTTCAACTACTGCACCTTCAACTACACGATGAGTTGGTGGGACAAGGAGCGTTGGCAGTGGGAAATCGACTTCATGGCCCTCAATGGCGTGAATATGCCCCTGGCTGTTACGGGACAAAACTCCGTGTGGAAGAGAGTTTACAATAAGTTGGGATTTACGGATAAGGAACTGGAAAGTTTCTTTAGCGGCCCCGCCTACTTCAACTGGTTTTGGATGGGCAACCTCGACGGTTGGGGTGGCCCCCTGCCTGAGAGTTTCTTCCGCAAGCACGAGAAGCTCCAAAAATACATTCTCCGCAGCGAGAGGGAGTTGGGTATGACACCCGTGTTGCCCGCATTCACGGGCCACGTTCCGCCCACCTTCGAGGCCAAGTTCCCCGACGTGAAGGTGCGCAAGACCTCGTGGGTTAACTTCCCAGAGGTGGCCGTGATGGACCCCGAGGAGGAAATGTTCGACCGCATTGGCGAGATGTTCATCCGTGAGCAGGCCGCCCTCTACGGTACCAACCACCTCTACTCGGCCGACACCTTCAACGAAAACGACCCACCAAGCACCGACTCGGCCTACCTGGCAGGTATGAGCCGCAAGGTGTTTGAGTCGATGAGGGCCGCCGACAGCGAGGCCGTGTGGGTGATGCAGGGTTGGTTGTTCCACCACTCCGACGACTTCTGGGGCGAGAACGAAATCAAGGCTCTGCTGGGTGCTGTGCCCAACGACGGCATGATTATCCTCGACCTGTGGAGCGAGCGTTTCCCCGTATGGCAGCGCACCGAGGCCTACTATGGTAAGCCCTGGATTTGGTGTATGCTCCACAACTTCGGCCAAAACATTACCCTCTCGGGTAACTCCGCACGCGTGGCACAAGGCCCCGCAAGTGCCCTCGCCTCGCCCAAGTCGGGCCAGATGTGTGGTATCGGACTCACACCCGAGGGTATTGAGCACAACCCAATGATGTTCGCCATGATGTTTGAGAACGTGTGGAGGAGCGAGCCCATCGACATCGACGCCTTTGTGGCCGATTACCTCGAGGAGAGGTATGGCGCACGTAACCCCAAGGCCGAGAAGGCGTGGGGCATTGTGGCCGAGAGTGTCTACAACAACGACGTAACCAACGGAGGCCCCGAGTCGATTATCACCGGCAGGCCCAACTTCAAAATGAACCCCGGCGGTACTACCAACGTCAAGCTCCACTATGACCAGATGGAGTTGGCCGAGGCGTGGGACCTCTTGATTGAGTGCGCCGACGAGTTTGAGGCAAGCGAGGGTTACCGCTACGACCTTGTGGACATCACACGTCAGTTGATGGCAAACCACGCTACCGTGTTGCAGCAGAAGTGTGCAAAAGCCTACGAAAGTGGAAATATTGAGAGCTTCGATAGCGCAGCCAAAGATTTTATTTCTTACCTTTGGGACTTCGAGGAGCTCCTTTCCTCACGTGAGGAGTTGTTGCTCGGAGGTTGGCTCGAAGATGCCAAGGCTATGGGTACCAACCGCAAGGAGAGTGCCCTCTATGAGCAGAACGCTCGTAACTTGCTGACCACCTGGGGTAATAAGGATTGTCGCATCAAGGACTACGCCTGCCGTCAGTGGTCGGGTATGGTAAACGGTTTCTACATTCCCCGTTGGGAACGTTTCTTTGAGAGCGTACACCAGGCAATGAGCGAGGGCCAGGCTTTTGACCAGCACGCCTTCAACGAGCAGAGCAAAGATTGGGAGTGGGCATGGACCTTCGGTAGGGAGAGTTATTCCACTACCACCCAGGCCGACGAGATTGAGGTGGTACGTAAGATGTACGCCAAGTATCGTTCGCAGCTCGAAGCACTTCCCTTTGTGGTTGCCCCCGATGCAAAGAAGATTATCGAGAGTTAGTATTGTAAGCTACAAGAATGAAAAAAATAACCATAGCGATCGACTCCTTCAAGGGTTCACTCTCCTCGGGAGAGGTGGCCGAGGCAGTCGCACAGGGCATACACGCCATACTCCCACACTGCGAGGTGAGTAAGGTGAACATCGCCGACGGTGGCGAGGGAACGGCCGAGGCACTCGTGGAGAGCCTTGGTGGAGAGTGGGTGGAGATGGAGGCATCGGACCCACTTGGTAGGCCCGTGGGTGTGCGCTATGGTGTGATTGACGGAGGTGAGTGCGCCGTGGTGGAGATGGCCACAGCAAGCGGACTCCCACTCCTGCGCCCCGAGGAGCGTAACCCACTGCTGACCTCCACGCTTGGTACGGGCGAGATGATTGCCGACGCCATTCGTAGGGGTTGCCGCAGGTTCCTTGTGGCCATTGGTGGTAGTGCCACCAACGACTGCGGAATTGGTATGCTCCACGCCCTGGGCTACCGTTTTGTGGATGCCGAGGGACAAGAAATAGTGCCCTGCGGAGAGGCTCTTGCACGCATTGCTCGCATTGACGATAGGGGTGTTGTGCCTGAGTTGAAGGAGTGCGGATTTGTGGTGGCGTGCGACGTTACCAACCCCCTCTATGGCCCCAACGGTGCGGCCCACGTATTTGCCCCACAGAAGGGTGCTACGCCCCAGATGGTGGAGCAATTGGACGGTGGTCTGCGTAACTTTGCCCGCGTGGTGAGGGAGTACAACGGTTTCTGTGTCGACTTTGTGGAGGGTGCCGGTGCTGCCGGCGGACTCGGTGCGGGTTTCGTGGGCGTGCTCGGAGCCAAATTGCAGAGGGGTATCGACATGGTTATGGAGGCCCTCCGCTTTGAGGATGTGTTGAGGGGTAGCGACCTTGCCATCACCGGCGAGGGTTGCATCGACTTCCAAACCGTGATGGGTAAGGCCCCCAGCGGAGTGTTGCACACAGCCACCCGACTGGGTATCCCCGTGGTTGCCATTGGTGGTGGCGTAAGGTGGTGTAAGGAGCTCGAAGAGAGCAACTTTGTAGCCATCATCGCCGCAACTCCCGATGGTATGGAGCTCCAAGAGGCAATGCGTCCCGAGGTTGCCAAGGAGAACGTAAGGCGTGCCTCGGAGCAGATCATAAGGGGGCTCGTGGAGAGTAAATAAGAGAGAGAACTAATCAAATAACATTTTGACCAAACTATGATAATGAGTGCCGTTGGAGCACTGGTGGGACTCGCATTGTCCATCGTGCTGATTGTGCGCAAACTTTCGCCCGTATACAGTCTTCTGCTGGGTGCCCTCGTGGGTGGCCTGCTCGGAGGACTCGGCATTGAGGCCACAGCCACCACAATGGTGAGTGGCGTGAAGGACATCACCCCCGCCATTGTGCGTATTTTGGCAGCAGGTGTGCTGTCGGGCGTACTCATCAAGAGCGGTGCTGCCGAGAGTATCTCACACACCATCGTGAGTAAGCTCGGACAAAAGCACATCTACCTCGCACTGGCCCTCTCGGTGATGATTCTCACCACCGTGGGCGTCTTCATCGACGTGGCCGTAATCACCGTGGCTCCCGTGGCCATAATGATTGGTCGAAGGCTGGGTGCATCGAGGTTTAAGATTCTGTTGGCAATGATTGGTGGCGGTAAGTGTGGCAACATCATCTCGCCCAACCCCAACACCATCATCGCAGCCGAGAATATGGGCGCCGAGCTCTCGTCGGTGATGTTTGCGGGCGTGGTGCCTGCAATCATCGGCCTCATCGTTACGGTCTACCTCATTATCCCCCTCATGCCCAATAGCGACCTCTACACCCCAGTGTCGGCAAGTGAGGACGGGGAGAGTGGCAACACATCGCGTCCCTCGTTCTGGGCAAGTATTGCAGGCCCCCTGGTGGCTATCGTACTGTTGGCCCTGCGACCTCTGGCGGGTATCGCCATCGACCCTCTGATTGCACTGCCTGTGGGCGGCATTGTGGGTATTGCAACCACTCGCACCTGGAACAAGGCCAGGGAGAGTATCGGTTTCGGTTTGGAAAAAATGTCGGTGGTGGCAGTGCTGCTGGTTGGCACGGGTGCCATTGCGGGCATTATTAAGGCCTCCTCGCTCACGGATATGCTCATCAGTCTGATTGGTAGCGGCGAGGGTGGCAGAGTGCTGTTGGCTCCGCTTGCAGGTGCAATTATGTCGGGAGCTACGGCCTCAACCACCGCAGGTGCTACTGTTGCTTCGGCCTCCTTCGGACAGACCATTCTGGCTGCCGGTATTCCCGCCGTGTGGGGTGCAGCGATGATCAATGCCGGTGCTACGGTGTTGGACCACCTGCCCCACGGCTCGTTCTTCCATGCTACGGGTGGCTCGGTGGAGATGACCATCAAACAGCGCCTTCGCCTGATACCCTACGAATCGCTTGTGGGTCTTGTGCTGGCCGTCTGCTCAACGTTGGCATACATCATTATCTAAACAAAAATCCCCTCCAAAACTGGAGGGGATTTTTGTTTGTCGACCATCGACCGACTTTAGGTCTAGCTACTAACAGACCCCTCCGGCGCGATGCGCCACCTCCCCTAACTTAGTGGAGGAGTGGCTGTGGGGGTTTGCCATACTGAGCGCTGATTGCTTATTTAAGGTGCTGGTCGAAGAACTCGCCAACCTTGGTCTGCATGCCTTCGCCAAAGTAGTGGGGCGAGGGCCACAGGGTCCACTCCAACTTACTCTCCGCTCCCCTACTGCGCCACACGGCTTCCATTTTTTCGTAGGCCTCAACTACGCCCTGGGGGAAGAGTTTATCCTTGTCGCCCGAGATGAAAAGCGCGGGCTTGGGGCAGGCAAGCGACGCCACGTCGGGATTGTCCAACCAACGGGAAATCATTGGCACCTGCATCGAGAAGGCCGAGCCACCTTTGAGTTCGTTGTTACCCTCGGCGAGGAGTGCGTGGGCAGTTGCCATCCAGCACACCGAGGCCACGGCCGCCACCCTATCGCTCAGGGCCGCCGCCATCCACGCCCTGTGTCCACCCATCGAGTGGCCATAGACGCCAATGCGCCCTGCATCTACAAAACTCTGCGCTGCGAGCCATTCGATGCTTCGCAGGTCGTCCCAAGTGATTATTCCCGCCAGTGTGGTGCCCAATTTCAGACAGTTGGATGCCAAGGCTTGTTGTGTGTCATATTTGGTTTTGCGTCCATCCTCGCCCTCGCCACGGTTGCCCCACATCAGGGCGTCGATGGCCAACACCACATAGCCCTGCGAGGCATAGCGGTCGCCCGTGAAAAGGCCGTCGTAGTTCTTTACGGCCCACGCCTCGGCGTCGACGCACACCTCCTCGCTCTCGGCTATGGGGCGAATCACCTTCTCCTTACCGATGGAGAATTTGGCTCCGTGGTCGTGTAGGGCCACGAGTGCGGGGTGCGGGCCCTCGCTGTCGGGCACAAGCAGGTAGGCACGAATGAGGTTGCCCTCGGAGATTTCGAGCTCTATTTTGTGGGCCTTGTAGCCCTCACGCTGCTCTGTTGCGAGAGTGGTGTAGGATGTGCTTGTGGGAGCCTTTGGGGGTATGCCCATAAGCTCCACTACCTTGGCACGTGCGGTGGTGCGCCACTCCTCAAAATCGTCCTCTCCGCTCCACGCCAAGGGGTACTCCTGCAAGGGCTGCCAACCACGGGGCAAGCGTCCCACAATCTCTTGTGCGTGGGCTCCCAGCGTGGTCAAAGCCACAAGTGCTATGGTGAAAAGAGTGCGCTTCATATTTACTAATTATTCTCTACTAATTACTCATTAGCAATTGGCTGACCGCTAAAAATTTTCAATTTTCAATT
>JAFYRC010000011.1 GCA_017547065.1 Tidjanibacter sp. | reverse complement strand
TATGTGCGAATGAGATCGCCACCGCTTAAAATGCGCTCCAAGGCCACCTCGCCATCATCCAGCACAATGTAGTCCACATAACGGAAAATCTCCCTGTCGGTCATGGCGCGCAACTCTGTAGTGGGGTAGCCACCGCCCATTACGACCTTAATATTCGGATAGTTGGCCTTGATGTACTGACCGCAACGCAATGTGGCCAGAAGGTTGCCAGGGAATGGGACGGAGAAACCAATGGCTCGAGGATTGCACTGCTCGATGTGTTCTCGCAGCAGGTCGCACATGAGGTTTTCCACAGCGTTGCGTGGTTTTTGTAGCTCCTGCTCGAGGGTTGAAAACTCGGCGATGGCAACCGATAGTTGCTCACCATACTTGACAATCTCAAACTCCTCACACACGGTGGCCCTGATGAAGTCGCTCAAATCCTGCAGGTAGAGGGTGGCGAGATACTGGGCGCAGTCCTTACTACCGAGCGTGCCGAAGTGCTCTTCTACCGATGCAGCGCCCTCAAAGCGACCTGCTTGGGGAAGATACTCGGGCGAGCAGATGAGGCCCGCAATGGTATTGTCCTTGCCTTGCAAAAACCTCATTACGCTCTCAATGGTGGCCTCATAGTCCTTGCGTAGAGCCACAATACGATCGCAATTATCGTCGCCCTCGCCATCATAGCAATCGAAGATGTTAGCCAAAAAATCACGACTAAAAATGCGGTTAAGGCACTCCACCGAGAGATCGGCTTGCGCAACCGTGTAACCCTTGCGGCGCAAATAACCCGTCAGATAGGCCGTAGCGGGATAGGGACAGTTTGGTTGTACAAATGGGGGAGTGAGAAGTAGGATGTCGGTCATAATATCTATGTTTCTTTACTTATTCTGGGGTTACACCTCCACAATCAGCCCGTCGTAGGCAAAGTTGAAACCCACAGGCAGGAGCGCATCCTGCTCGGCGTGGAGGCCGATTTGGTGGGACATGTGGGTGAAATATGTCTGCTCGGCACCAACCTTGCGTGCGAGTTCCATCGCACCCGAGAGCGAGAAGTGGCTCAAATGGCGTTGGTGACGCAGGGCGTTCACGACGAATACTTTCAGGCCTTTGAGTTTTTCCACCTCGCTGTCGCTAATGCGGTTAAAGTCGGTAAGATAAGCAACGTCGCCAACCCTAAAACCAACCACCGGAAGGCTCAAATGAAAGCCGTGAATGGGAGTAATGTCCAGCGTGCCAATGCTGAAAGGCTCACAGCCAATGGTGTTGAGCGTGATTTCGGGAGCGCCGGGGTAGCGTGGTTCCGAGAAAGCATAGTCGAAGTTTTTGCGCACCACCGCTTGCACACCCTCAGTGGCCCACACGGGAATACTCTTGCGACAGAAGTAGTTGAAAGCCCTCACGTCGTCGAGGCCCATGATGTGGTCGGTGTGTTGGTGGGTAAGCAGTATAGCGTCGATATCTCTTACGTCGGCACGCAACATCTGATAGCGAAAGTCGGGGCCTGCATCAATGATAATCCTGGTGTGTTCGTCCTCGATCATTGCCGACGTGCGCAGGCGTTTGTCCCTCGTGTCGGAGGAGGAACACACCTTGCAGTTGCATCCTATCATTGGGACACCTTGCGATGTGCCTGTGCCCAAAAACGTAAGTCGTAGCATTGTCGGAGTTGTTTGTTTTGCCAAAGATACGAAAAAACACACCATTTGCAAAACAGAGATCGAAAATTGGGCTCACTCCCTCTTGATAACATTGTCGGCAGCCTTACGTGCGTCCTTACGATAGGACCACAGCACAATGCCAATACCAACAAACCCCCCTGCGGCAAACAGATAGGTTTCTGGTTGCACCTTATCCAATCCCAGTATTACCGAAAGGGCAATGGCAGCCACGGGTTGTATGTAGCTGAAAATGCTCGTTTGGAAGGGTTTGATGTGTTGGAGTGCAAAGTTGTAGAGAAAATTGGGAAGGTATGTGAGGGCGCACATGATGATGACAAACGAGAGGGTTGCCTTGTGGTCCCAATTGCTAAAATCGCTGTGCACGGCCTCGTTAATGCCCCATGGGAGCACCATGATGGAAGAGAGTATGTAGACCCAAAACAACACGGTTGTGACCTTGTATTTTTCAAGGGTGCGTTTGAGAAATACCGTATAGAGAGCCGTGGCTGCTACTGCGCACACAATCAAGAGGTTACCGTCAATGGTGGACTTGGCGTGCGAGGAGTGATCGCCTGTGAGAATCACGGCAACAGCTCCCGCAAGGCCAATGGCAAGACCAATGATTTTAGTGGGCGTGAGTTTATCGAGGCGCAGAAGAACCGAGAAAATTAACACAATGAGTGGGCCTGCGGTGTTGATGATGGAGCCGTCCACTGGCGAGGTGCGCGATAGGCCAAGCATGAGTGATCCTTTGTGGATTACACCAAGCAGTAGGGCCGCACCCACCAGCACCAACATGTCGCGTCCCTTCACTCGCTCCAAACCGCTACGCACGGCAGCAATGGATGCAAAAATGGCCGTTGACACAAGCGCAGCCGTAAGTAACACAATGGGTGACATGTAGTGGGGTAGGAGAATGTGGTATAGGGGATAGTCCACTGCCCACAGCAGATTACAGCACACGAGTGCGAGGTGGGGCGCAAAACCATTGGAGGTATTTTTGTGTTCCATGACGAGTGTTCCGAGTATACAACATTTGGAGCGCCCCGGCTCTGTTGGGTGCGCCACTCGGTAGGATGGAACAAAAACTGTGCTATTGTTGGGAAAGAGCAGCCAGTACTGCGACAATATTAGAGCAACGAGAGTAATTCTGAGGGAGTGTCGATTATGGCCTTGGGGGCGTGAGCGGCAAGTTCTTCCTTCGGACGGAAGCCCCACGACACGCCAACCCCCTCCACTCCGGCATTGCGGGCGGTAAGCATATCCACGTCGGAGTCGCCAACATATAGAACCTCCTGCGTGTCGCCCACCTCGGCCGATGCCATAATCTCCCTCAAAATCTCGGGCGAAGGTTTCACGGGCATGCCCTCCCTATGGCCCAGCACGGCGCAAAACGGAATGGTGGAAAAATAGTGAGCCACGAGGCGTTGGGTAGCCTGGTGGTATTTATTACTCGCAACGGCGAGTTTCAGACCTCTACTGTGGAGCGTTGTGAGCAACTCGACAATTCCTGCATAGGGAGCCGTAAGATCGGCATTGTGGGCTTCGTAGTAGGGGAGAAAGTGCTCTCGGATGCGCAAAATGTTACTCTCCGTACGTTCCTCGGGTGGCAACGCGCGCTCAAAAAGGGCCATAATTCCACTGCCAACCATAAATCGGTATGAATCCCTCGGGTGAGTGGGAAAACCACACTTATCCAAGGCCTGATTGACAGCCTCAGCAATGTCGCCAATGGTGTCGAGCAGGGTGCCGTCGAGGTCGAAAATGATGAGCTTTTTGTGCATCGTACGAGCCACTATTTACCTGATAAACAACAGCTCGCGATACTTAGGCAGTGTCCACATGCCGTCATCAATAATGAGCTCCAGCTCGTCAATCTCGTGGCGAATCTCCTCGATCATTGGAGCCACGTGGTCGTGATACGCAATAGCCTTATCTCGGATGCTCTCGATGCGGTTGGCAACCTTACGCTGCGCCACCATCTCGTCGCACTTGGACTTGATGGCCATCGTGCGTTCGGCAATACCCTCGATAATCTCCAAGTTACGGGCCGAAAGGGTCATAGCCTTATCCTCAGAGAAAAGTCCTTTGAGTTTATACACATTGTCGATGAGTGAGGTCTGATAGCGAGTTGCCACGGGGATGATGTGGTTCATCGCCAGGTCGCCCAGCACACGGGCCTCAATCTGCACCTTCTTAACATATGTTTCCCACTTAACTTCGTTGCGGGCTTCGAGCTCCTTGTGCGACATTACACCCATCTGCTCAAACATCCTCACACTGCTCTCCGAGAGGTAGTTTTCGATAATCAGAGGTACGCTCCTCTGGCAATCCAACCCCCTGCGCTCGGCCTCCTCACACCATTCGCTACTATATCCGTTGCCGTCGAAACGAATGGGTTTGCTTTGCTTGATATACTCCCTTACGACCTCCACGATTGCAGCAAACTTATCCTTGCCACCATCAATAAGAACGTCTACGTCGGACTTGAATTCCGTAAGGCTCTCTGCCACAATGGCATTGAGCACCAACATAGAGGCTGCAGAGTTGGCCTCGGCACCCGTAGCGCGGAACTCAAAACGGTTACCTGTGAATGCAAAGGGCGACGTGCGGTTGCGGTCGGTGTTGTCAATAAACAACTCGGGAATACCCGCGATGTCGAGTTTGAAACCCTTCTTGCCTT
>JAFYRC010000084.1 GCA_017547065.1 Tidjanibacter sp. | reverse complement strand
CCCACCTTCGAGACCCCCAAGGAGTATGGATACTTCAAGGTTATTGGTGGCGATGCTGCGGGTATGTCAACCACTCCCGAGGTGATTGCTGCAAGGCACATGGGTCTGCCCGTGTTTGGTATTTCGATTATCACCAACGCGGCGTTCAGCGGCCAGAAATCTACTCACGAGGAGGTGCAGCAGGAGGGCGCAAAGGCCGAGAAGCGTATGACCGCACTTATTGTGGGTATGCTCGAGAAAATGTAGTGTGAAAAAACGTAAAGAAGAAACGACTATGATGAATGCAATTAAGGCTTCGGCCGAATATATCAAAGGTAGGGTTGATTTCACTCCCGAGGTGGGCATCATCCTTGGCACCGGTTTGGGTGGCTTGGTGGAGCACATTGAGATTGTGGCAGCCATCCCCTACTCCGAGATTCCCAACTTCCCCGTGTCGACGGTGGAGGGACACAGCGGTAAACTTATCTTCGGCGTGCTCGGAGGTAAGAAGGTTGTGGCTATGCAGGGTAGGTTCCACTACTATGAGGGCTATACCGCACAGCAGGTTGTGTTCCCCGTGAGGGTTATGAAATTGTTGGGTATCCAATATCTCTTTGTTTCCAACGCAGCCGGCTCGATGAACTCCACATTTAGGGTGGGCGATGTGATGATTATCAACGACCACATCAACCTTATTCCCAACCCCCTGATTGGTAAGAATCTCGATGAGCTCGGTCCTCGCTTCCCCGCAATGAACGACGCCTACAACCCCGAGCTGATTGCCAGGGCAACTGCTATCGCCGAGAAGGAGGGTATCAAGTTGCAATATGGTTGCTATGTAGCACTCACTGGCCCCACGTTTGAGACTCCCAAGGAGTATATGTGGGTGAAGATTATCGGTGGCGACGCTGTTGGTATGTCCACCGCCCCTGAGGTTATCGCTGCAAGGCACATGGATATTCCTGTGTTTGGTGTGTCGATCATCACTGACACCATGGAGAACACGAGCGTGTCGCACGAGGAGGTGCAGGCCAATGGTAGGCTTGCCGAGAAGAATATGACAAAACTGTTTACCGAACTACTCAAAACACTATAACGACAGACTATGATTAATAAAGTTATTTTGGTGGGCAACGTGGGTATGGACCCCGAGGTGAGGACCCTCGAGACGGGTGTTAAGACCGCACGCATTAGGCTCGCCACCACAGAGAAGATGTTCAATAGGGAGAGCCGCGAGAGCACCGACCACACCGAGTGGCACACCATTACCCTTTGGAGGGGCCTTGCCGATGTTGTGGATAGGTATGTTCGCAAGGGCTCGCAGATCTATATCGAGGGTCGCTTGCGCACTCGCGAGTGGACCGATAAGGATGGTAACAAGCGCTACACAACCGAGATTTTGGCCGACGAGATGAAACTCCTCGGTGCTCGCAGGGAGGGTGGCGACCAGCCCGCCTACCAGCAGCAGAGCAGCGGCTTCCAGCCCCAGGGTGGCTACCAGCAGCCTGCATACCAGCAGCCCGCTTATGCAGCACCTG
>JAFYRC010000010.1 GCA_017547065.1 Tidjanibacter sp. | reverse complement strand
CGGCAAGTTCGACATCATCATGAACTCCATCTCGGGTAAGATCGAGTGGCTCAAAGGTCTTGGTGGTTTGAAACTCTCGGCTCCCAAGCCCGTGAAGGTTAACTACAATGGCGTGGAGGCTCCCAGGGTTACTTGGAACTGGTGGGCTCCCCAGAAAAATACTCTTGTAACTCAGTGGCGTACCACTCCCGTGCCCATTGATTGGACCGGCGACGGTATTTTGGACCTCGTGGTGCTTGACACCGAGGGCTACCTTGTACTGCACGAGGGTACCAAGAGCAAAGGCGAGAATGTGCTGATGCCCGGACGCAGGGTGTTCTATGGCACCAACTGCTCGCTCTACAACAACAAGACCGGTGTGGTTGACACCACCGCCGGCGAGTTGCGCCTCAATGACGGTATCGCAGGTAAGTCGGGCCGTCGTAAGATCTGTTTCAGCGACTGGGATGGCGATGGCCGTAAGGATCTCATCGTAGACTCGCAGAATGCCGCTTGGTTCCGCAACGTTGAGGACAAGGACGGTAAGACATATTTTGAGTATATGGGTAACCTCGCAAGCAAGGTGCTTGAGGGCCACACCGTGTCGCCCACCGTGGTTGACTGGAATGCCGACGGCAGGGAGGATATCCTGCTGGGTGCCGAGGATGGTCACTTCTACCTTATCGAGAACACCATTAATTACAACCCCGAGGAGATCCCCACCCCCAATGAGGTTGTTGCTCTCTATCCCAATGGCGTATCTTCGTCCAACGGCCTCGAGCACATGAGGGAGCGCGTCAACAGCAGGGGATATTTTGTGAATATCACCACCCCCGAGATTTTGGTATTCCTGCCCGCAAAGGAGAAGGCTACCGGTCAGGCTATGTTGGTTACTCCTGGTGGCAGCTACGAGAAGGTGTGTGTAACTCGCGAGGGTTACAAGACTGCCGAGTGGCTCAACGAGAACGGTATTGCAGCCTTTGTGCTCAAATATCGTATGCCCAACGGCCACCCCGAGCTCCCCTTGGAGGATGGCGAGCAGGCTATGAGGATTATCCGTGAGGGTGCCGAGAAATGGGGTATCAACCCCAACGAGGTGGGCGTCATCGGCTTCTCGGCCGGTGGCCACTTCGCTGCCAACCTGCTTACCCGCTACACCTCGGAGGCTACACGTCCCAACTTCGGTGTGCTCATCTACCCCGTGATTTCGATGCAGTTCTCCTCGGTTAACACAAGGGAGATTCTGCTCGGCGCAAATCACAAAGACCCCGAGTTGCGTAAGACCTATTCGTTGCAGAACGCAGTGAACAAAAATACCCCTCCCACTATGCTGGTGCTCACCGCCGATGATAAGGCAGTGGACTATCAGAACAGCGTTGAGTTCTACTCGGCTTTGCAGGAGAACAACGTGCCCTGTGAGATGCACATCTTCCCCTCGGGTGGCCATGGCTTCTGGTTCCAGAACCGCTACAAGTATGCCGAGCAGACCTATCCCATGATCATCAGGTGGATTGAGGAGCACAAAGCAAAATAGCACATTGCTCCCCTTGGTTAGAAACAAAACACTAAAAATACACAAAACTTAAGTAGAATATGAAACGTAGGATTGTAGGTTTGGCTATTGCACTCCTTATGAGCATGGCCGCATTTGCAGGAACACTGCGATTGCCCTCCTTTATTAGTGACAACATGGTGTTGCAGCGTGAGTCGGTGGCCAACATTTGGGGTTGGGCCGATGCTGGTGCAACTGTAAAAGTACAGGCTTCGTGGCTTGCAGACGCTGTGAGCGTGAAGGCAGACAAGGATGGCTGCTGGACTGCCGAGTTGAAGACCTCGAAGGCTTCAAAGGAGGAGTGGGTGAAGGTTAGCTGCGGTAGCGACGAGATCACCTTCGTGGATGTGATGATTGGTGAGGTGTGGGTTTGCTCCGGCCAGTCGAATATGCAGTGGTACATCTCCAAGTCGATCGACGTGAATGAGTACCTCGAGTATCCCAACCAGAACATTCGCCTCTACAACACCGGCCGTATTTCGGCTGCTGAGCCCCAGGACGACATCGCTGATGTTACCTGGACCACTAGCAATCCCGTAGATATGAAAAACTTCTCGGCTGTAGCCTACGCCTTTGGTGATAAGTTGCAGAGGGAGTTGAAAGTTCCCGTAGGCCTCGTGTGTGCAGCCTATGGCGGTACTAACATTGAGAGCTGGACCCCCGCAGAGGTGGTAAACGGCAATCCCATCTTTGCCCAGGGCTTGGAGGGTAACCAGCGTGTCAACAAGAAAACCAACGAGGTTGAGTTGCGCGATCTGCCCGGTGCACAGTACAACGCGGGTATCCACCCCATCGAGAAGGCTACCATTGCAGGTGCCATCTGGTATCAGGGTTGTGCTAACGTTAAGTACTCCAACACCTACTACGATCAGCAGCAGGTGGCAATGATCAATGCTTGGAGGGAGAAATTCCGCAACCCCGAGCTTCCCTTCTACCTCGTACAGCTTGTGCCCCACACTTATGATGGCCTCTCTGGTGCTATTTTGCGTGAGAGCCAGGCTAAAGCGGCTGCACAGTTGGAGCACGTTGAGATGGTTGTAACCATGGATCAGACCGACCGCATGGGTGACATCCACCCCCGCAACAAACTCGTTGTGGGTGAGAGGTTGGCTGCTTGCGCCCTCGGCGACCACTATGGTAAGAAAATCGACTACAAATCCCCCTCGTTCGATAAGGTTGAGTATAAGGGTGGTGCTGCCTATGTATATTTCAAAGACGCAGGCCGCAAACTTGTATGCTACGACAAGGCTGTCATCGGCTTCCAGTTGAGCGACGGTGGCGAGTTCCACTTGGCAAATGCCGAGATCGTGGCTAACAACTGCGTGAAAGTTTGGGTTGAGGGTATGTCTTCGCCCGCACAGGTGCGCTACTGCTTCGATGAGAGCTTGGGTAACTTGCAGAGCATTAACGGCCTGCCCGTACCTTCGTTCCGTACCGATAGCGACAACGATGTACTCAGCGCTCGTGCTTGGATTCCCGAGTTCTCCGACGTTGAGCTCACCATTACCGGTGGTAATTTCACCAAGGGTGTGTTCCAGCCCAAGGCTAAACCCTGGAGCAATCGCTCCTTCCAGATTGTTGACCCCATCGAGGGCCTTTGTGGCTTCGACTACCTGATGCCCCAGTGGCTTAAGAAGGACGAGGTGATTCCCTGCAAGGTAACCTTCGTGGCCAACAAAGACGGCCGTATCTATATGCTCTGCCGCAACGCAAGTTGGGTGAACAAACAGAAAGGCTGGGAGCTTCTGCGCAACAGCCAGATGACCTACTCTGATAGCAGACGTGGCATTTCGGGCCCGATGTGGGTGGCCTACCGTGATGTGAAACGTGGCGAGAAAGTCGTTGTGAAGTGGGAGAGCGATGCTAACGCAGGCTTTATGCCCATTGCAAAGAAAATCAATTACTAAAAAACAAATAGATTTATAAACTCATTAAAAACACAAACAAAATGAAAAAGATTCAAGGTATCATTCCTCCTATGATCACCCCCCTGCTCGATGACGATGTACTCGACGTTGAGGGTGCAAAAAATTTGGTTGAGAATATGATTGGTGCAGGTGTGCACGCAATCTTCATCCTCGGTACTACCGGTGAGGCACAGAGCCTCTCGTACAAATGCCGCTATGAGTTTGTAGAGGTAGTTTGCAGTGCGGTTGCTGGCAGGGTTCCCGTGTTGGTTGGTATCACCGACACATCGCTTGCTGAGAGCGTGAAGTTGGCCGAGAAGGCAAAAGAGTGTGGTGCTGTTGGTGTTGTTGCCGCTGCTCCCTACTACTACGCCCCCTCGCAGCAGGAGCTCATCGAGTACTACACCGAGTTGGCTGATAAAGTATGCCTTCCCCTCTACATCTACAACATGCCCTCGAACGTGAAGGTGTTCTTGGAGGCAAAGACCGTTGTTGCTCTCGCACAGCACCCCAACATCGTTGGTTTGAAAGATTCGTCGCACAACATGACCTACCTCAACAGCGTGAAGTATCTGTTGCGTGACATGCCCGACTTCGCACTCTACGTTGGTCCCGAGGAGCTCACCGGTGAGGCTGTATTGCACGGCATGGACGGTGGTGTAAACGGTGGTGCCAACATGTTCCCCGAGCTCTATGTTGCAATGTACAACGCAGCAGCTGCTCAGAACGTAGAGGAGGTTCGCCGCTTGCAGAAGCAGATTATGGCCATCAGCACCTCGATTTACAGCGTTGGTAAGTATGGTTCGAGCTACCTCAAAGGTGTTAAGTGTGCAGCTTCGCTCTTGGGCTACTGCAACGACCACCTGGCTTGGCCCTACCGTAAGTTCGGTGCCGAGGAGCGTGCAAAAGTTGCTGCTGCTCTCGAGGCTCTCGGCGCAGAGGTTAAGAACGCCTAATTGGTGCGGTCTGCTTTATAATATATAATATAGGTAAAAATAGAGAAACATGACTGAGATTACATTTCTTGACTATTTAGTATTTTTCATCTTCGTTGGTGGCGTTGCGCTGTTTGGTTGCTCGTTCTACTTCAAGAGCCGCAAGAGCAGTGCTGCATTTACCAAGGCCGAGGGTAGCCTGCCTTCGTGGGTTGTGGGTATGAGTATCTTTGCAACCTTCGTAAGTAGCATCAGCTTCTTGGGCCTCCCCGGAGATGCATTCAAGGGCAACTGGAGCCCCTTCGTGTTCAGTATTTCGATTCCCTTCGCTACGATTTTGGCAGCCAAGATCTTCATTCCTCTTTATAGGGGCGTGAACAGCGTGTCGGCTTACCACTATTTGGAGACCAAGTTTGGCTACTGGGCTCGTTGCTATGCTTCGATTTGCTACCTTCTGACCCAGGTGTGCCGCATCGGTTCGATCCTCTTGCTGTTGGCTCTGCCCATTAACAAGATGTTTGGTTGGGATATTCAGACTATCATTATCGTAACTGGTGTTGTAACAATGGTTTACACCCTTCTTGGTGGTATCGCCGCAGTGGTGTGGACCGACGCTATCCAGGGTATCATCCTGATTGTTGGTGCTGTGGTTTGTGCCGGTATCCTCATCTTCGGTATGCCCGAGGGCCCCACTCAGTTGTTCCAGATTGCTGCCGAGCACAACAAGTTCAGCCTTGGTAGCTTTGGTGCATCGTTGAGCCAGTCGACCTTCTGGGTGCTGTTGCTCTACGGTTTGTTCACCAACATGAACAACTACGGTATCGACCAGAACTACGTTCAGAGGTATATGACCACCAAATCGACCAAGGAGGCTGTTAAGTCGACCATGTTCGGTTCGTTGCTCTACGTTCCCGTGTCGTTGATCTTCGTATTCATCGGTACTGCACTCTTCTCCTACTACCAGGCACAGCCCGAGTTGCTGCCCGCAGGTACCAAGGCTGACGAGGTGTTCCCCTATTTCATCGTTCACGGTCTGCCCACAGGTATCACCGGTCTTGTGATTGCCGCTATCTTCTCGGCAGGTATGTCGACCGTGGCTACCAGCATCAACTCGTCGGCTACCATCGTGCTCAGCGACTTCGTTCAGCACTTCAGCAAAAAGGAGCGTAACGATAAGCAGGATATGAAGACCCTCTACCTCACCTCGCTCATCGTGGGTGTTGTTGGTATCATCATCGGTATCCTTATGATGCAGGTTGACGGCGTTTTGGATGCTTGGTGGACTTTGGCTTCGATTTTCAGTGGTGGTGTATTGGGCCTCTTCTTGCTCACCCTCATCGCTCGCAAGCCCAACCGTGCAGCTTCCATCACCGCAGCTGTTGCAGGTATGTTGGTTGTAATCTGGATTGCTCTGATGCAGGTGACTGCCGAGACTCCCGCAATCAATGGCAAACTCGCTATCGTGTTCGGTACTACCGTGATCATGCTCGTTGGCTTCTTGCTGACTATGATCTTCGATAAGAAGTGCAAATGCTGCTGCAAAAAATAGGTAAAACAAAAAAACATATAACAACATGAAAAACTATCCTAAAATTGGTATTCGCCCCATCATCGACGGCCGTAGGGGTGGTATCCGTGAGTCGCTCGAAGATATGACCATGGGTATGGCCGAGAGTGTTGCAAAACTCTATTCGGAGAAACTCCGTTATAGCGACGGTACTCCCGTACAGTGCGTTATCGCTGACCGCACCATCGGTGGCGTGGCAGAGGCTGCAATGGCAACCGAGAAATTCTCGGTAAACAACGTTGGTGCTGTTTTGTCGGTTACCCCCTGCTGGTGCTATGGCTCGGAGACTATCGACATGGATCCCCTGATGCCCAAAGCTATCTGGGGTTTCAATAAGACCCAGCGCCCCGGTGCTGTATATTTGGCTTCGGCACTTGCTGGTCACAACCAGAAGGGTCTGCCCGCATTCGGTATCTATGGCCACGACGTTCAGGATGTTGATGACAACACCATCACTCCCGACGTAGAGGAGAAACTCCTCCGCTTCGGTAGGGCTGCAGTTGCAGTTATGGAGATGAAGGGTAAATCGTACCTCAACATTGGTTCGGTTTCGATGGGTATCGCAGGTTCTATGCCCGACCCTGACTTCTTCCAGGACTACCTCGGTATGCGTAGCGAGTATGTAGACTGCTCGGAGATTGCTCGTCGTATCGAGCTTGGTATCTACGACCACGAGGAGTTTGAGAAAGCAATGGCTTGGACCGAGAAATATTGCAAAGTAAACGAGGGTAAAGACCTTAACCCTGAGCACCTCCACTACTCGCGTGAGGAGAAAGACAGCGTTTGGGAGTATGTTGTGAAGATGACCATCATCTTCCGCGACCTTATGGTTGGCAACCCCAAATTGGCTGAGATGGGCTATGAGGAGGAGGCTATGGGCCACAACGCTATCGCTGGTGGTTTCCAGGGTCAGCGTCAGTGGACCGACTTCCGTCCCGACGGCGACTTCTCGGAGGCTATCCTCAACTCGTCGTTCGACTGGAACGGTATCCGTGAGGCCTACACTTTCGCAACTGAGAACGATACCCTCAACGGTGCTTCGATGTTGTTTATGCACCTTTTGACCAACCAGGCACAGCTCTTCTCGGACGTTCGTACCTACTGGAGCCCCGAGGCTGTGAAGGCTGCAACTGGTAAGGAGCTCACCGGCAAGGCTGCAAATGGTGTTATCCACCTGATTAACTCGGGTTCGTCGACCTTGGATGCAACCGGCTGTCAGAAAGACGCTGAGGGTCAGCCCGTAATGAAACCCTACTGGGAGATTTCGGAGGCTGAGGCTGAGGAGTGCTTGAAGGCAACCACTTGGCACCCCGCAGGTAGGGAGTATATGCGCGGTGGCGGCTACTCGTCGAAGTTCTACACCGTTGGCGATATGCCCGTTACCATGTGCCGTCTGAACCTTATCAAAGGTCAGGGTCCCGTATTGCAGATTGCCGAGGGTTGGGCAGTAGGCGTGGATGAGGAGATCCACAACCACATCGACTGGCGTACCGACCCCTCGTGGCCTACCACCTACTTCGCACCCCGCCTCACCGGCGATGGTCCCTTCAAGAGCGTTTATGACGTGATGAACAACTGGGGTGCAAACCACGGTGCTATCACCTACGGTCACATCGGTGCCGATCTTATCACTTTGGCTTCGATGTTGCGTATCCCCGTATGTATGCACAACGTACCTGCTGAGAAGATCTTCCGTCCTTCGGCTTGGTCGGCATTCGGCATGGACGCTGAGGGCGCAGACTACCGTGCTTGCGCTACCTACGGTCCTATCTACAAATAGAAACATTAAATCAACGAGTCCGCGGTGTTAAAACTGACACCGCGGGCTTGTTAATAACCAAAAAATTGCTAATAAATGAAGACTTTTGTTAAACAGATATTGCTCACCCTTATGGCTGTAGTGGTGTCGACTGCTGCTTTTGCACAGAAGGGCGTCGTTACGGGTAAGGTGATTGATATGCAGGGAAATCCGCTGGTAGGCGTAACCGTTATGGTTGAGGGCACAGCAGTGGGTGCTGCCACCAATCGCAATGGTGAGTTCTCGATTGTTGCCAAGCCTTCCGACAAACTCGTATTTAGCTACCTCGGTTATGCCGACTACACTTGTCCTGTGGGTAAACAGACTCGCATTGTGGCAACCATGAAGGATAATGCCGAGATGGTTGAGGAGATTGTTGTTGAGGTAGGTTATGGCCGCCAGAGTATCAAAGATGTTACGGGTGCAGTGGCAAACGTGAAACTCCACGATATGCTTAAAGCCCCCACTTTCACCTTCGACCAGGCATTGCAGGGTCGTGTAGCAGGTGTGCAGGTTAGCTCGTCGGATGGTCAGCCCGGT
>JAFYRC010000083.1 GCA_017547065.1 Tidjanibacter sp. | reverse complement strand
TACTACACGAATACAGGTGTGGCGTTATGTTTTAGCCACAAAAACAAAGGGAGAAGCTAAGTGCTTCTCCCTCTATTTATATATAATAGGTATAAGGCCTACTTGCCGCCTTTGAGGGCCTTGGCACGCTCCATTCGCTCCTTGGCATAGGGCAGCGTGATGCGGAACTCATGGCTATCCGACGAGGGAAGCTCAAACATCGCATCGGTCATAATGGCCTCGCAGATACTCCTCAAACCCCTCGCACCCAGACGGAACTCCTGTGCCTTCTCCACGATGTAGTCCAGCACATCGTCGTCGAACTCCACCTTTACGCCGTCCAACTCAAACAAGCGCACATACTGCTTGATAATCGAGTTCTTGGGCTCGGTGAGAATCTGTCGCAGGGCAGTTGCATCCAGGGGTTGCAGGTAGGTCAGCACGGGCATACGGCCCACCAACTCGGGGATAAGACCAAACGAGCGGAGGTCCTGGGGTGTGATATACTGCATCAGGTTCTTGCGGTCAATGTGCTGTGCACCACCCTGGTTGAAGCCCACAACGCGGGTGTTGAGTCGGTCGGCAATCTTCTTGTCGATACCGTCGAAAGCGCCACCACACACAAAGAGGATATTGTTGGTGTTGACCTGCACAAACTTCTGGTCGGGGTGTTTGCGGCCACCCTGGGGAGGTACGTTCACAATGGTACCCTCCAAGATTTTCAGAAGGGCCTGCTGCACACCCTCGCCGCTCACGTCACGAGTAATCGAAGGGTTGTCGCTCTTGCGGGCAATCTTATCCACCTCGTCGATAAAGACAATACCCCTCTCGGCCTGCTCCACGTCGTAGTCGGCAACCTGCAAGAGGCGCGAGAGAATACTCTCCACATCCTCGCCCACATAGCCAGCCTCGGTGAGCACCGTGGCGTCCACAATAGCAAAGGGCACCTTCAACATACGGGCAATGGTGCGGGCCAGCAGGGTCTTACCCGTACCCGTTTCGCCCACCATGATGATGTTGGACTTTTCAATCTCCACCTCGTCGTTCACAGCCTTGTCAATGCCCCTGGCGAGGATACGTTTGTAGTGGTTGTAGACCGCCACCGAAAGTGTCTTCTTTGCGGCGTCCTGACCAATCACATACTTGTCGAGAAACTCCTTAATCTCCGTAGGCTTGGGCACGTCCTCCCTACGCAGGGGCGCACCACCCTTGGCCGATTTCTTTTTCTTGGCAGCACTCTGCTCCTGCAACACATCGTAGCCCCTCTCGACGCACTCGTCGCAGATGGTCGCTCCGTTCATACCCGAAAAGAGCGTACCCACCTCCGCTGCACTGCGTCCGCAGAAGGAACAGCAGTCGTAGCCACCACGTTTATTATTGTTGTTGTTATCTTTTGCCATCTTTCGTCTTAGCTATTAAATTTATCGCTTGCGGCTCACCAGCACATCGTCAATCAAACCGTAGGCCTTGGCCTCGTCGGCCCTCATCCAGTAGTCGCGGTCGGCATCGGCAGCAATGCGCTCGATGGGCTGACCGGAGTGGTGAGAGAGGATGTCGTAGAGCTCGCTCTTGTACTTGAGGATCTCGCGAGCCGTAATCTCAATGTCGGAAGCCTGACCCTGCACGCCACCCAGGGGCTGGTGAATCATCACCCTGCTGTGGGGCAACGCCGAACGCTTACCCTTGGCACCCGCAGTAAGGAGCACCGCACCCATGCTGGCGGCCATACCGATACAGATGGTTGCCACATCGGGAGCCACCAACTGCATGGTGTCGTAGATACCCAAGCCGGCCGACACACTGCCACCGGGCGAGTTGATGTAGATCTGGATATCACGCTCGTTGTCGTTGGTCTCGAGGAAAAGGAGCTGCGCCTCGATGATGTTGGCCACATCGTCGTCGATGGGGGCACCGAGGAAGATAATGCGGTCCATCATAAGCCTCGAAAACACGTCCATCTGCGCCACATTCAATCGCCTCTCCTCGGTGATTGTGGGGGACACGTAGGCATCTACCAACGAACCATAGCGGTGCAGATTGAGCGACGAGATACCCTGCGAGAGGGCAAACTTCTGGAATTCGTTTTTCATATACTCTGCTGTGTTGTTTGAATTCGGTTATTGCAAAGGTTGCACCATAGTGGCGCATTCAATTTTCAAAGGTACAATTTTTTCTCCGCTTTTTGTAAAAAGCGGGAGTAAAAACTTTGGGCGACACTCTGTATCGCAATAGCGATTGCTCGCACGACACCCCTCTTTTAAACTGATAGGGGGAATTTCTGTTTTTGACAGACGCCCCCGCCTTTCAGGCACCCCCTCTAACTTAGAGGGGGAGTTCTAGCGGTTTTGCTTCCTATCGTCTGGGAGAATCGAGAAAACAAAAGAGTGCGGGGATTTTTGTGCCAGCGTCAGAATGACGCTTTCCCTATTTTGCTGTTGTCTTTCGAGCCATACCACCCCCCCAAGAAGCAAAAGAAGAGAAGAATTTCAAGGCCTGCGAAGAAGGCGGCTCCGCAGTTTGCTAACGCAAATGAGGAAGCCGCCTTCAAGCGTAACGAAGAAATTACCTCTTATTTTGCCTTCTTTGCGAGGATTTTGTTGAGTTCGGCAAT
>JAFYRC010000082.1 GCA_017547065.1 Tidjanibacter sp. | reverse complement strand
GGTGTGAAGTCCCTTCAAATGTAGGTCCACACCTTGGGCCTGTATTGTACCCGAGGATGTGTCCACAATGTCTGCCACGGCGTCGGAGGCATACTTCCAGGTGCCCAACGAGAGGGCGCCTTCCACGCTCCACTCGGAGGAGGGATACCACCCCGCATCGGCTTCAATGCCCACCGAGTAGCGTTCCATGTCGCCTGCCACGAGAGCCGAATAGGTGTCGTCGAGGTCGTTCCAGAAGAGAGCTGTTGCGCTGGCATGCTGTGTGCGATTGGCCCAGAGGGTGGCCGAAAATCTTGTGCGCCCCTTGCGCCATTCGCCACGAAGATTAAGTCCATAGTATTCCTCCGCGCGGGCGTAAGGGTTTAGTGTAGCCTCATCTTCGGGAGATGCAATGATGTTGCTGTGGTGGGGCGAACGCTGCTCGGCATGGAGCGCAACCGAGATGTCGCCCTGAGGGCCTAAGCGATAGTTCCAGGTGGTTTTGAATGCTGCGGAGGTTTGATTACGGAGGGTAAAATTTATGCCCGTGAGCGGACTGCGATAGCGCAGGGTGTGACCCCCGAGCGAGCCACTCACGCCAATCGTTCCCCAGTCGCCCGACGTGGTCCACGACTCATAGAGTTCCGCTCCGAGGCGCTCCACCGTGTAGTCATACCCATCGAAACCCTCCGAGGCATAGGCTCCGCCAAGTAGGTCGACAATGTTGCTGTGGTTCCTTTGGGAGTGGTAGCCAAGCGTAAGCCCACCAAAGAGCCCCTCGACAAATAAACTCTTTCCGTTTTCCACCCTACGACCGCCCTCGCCACCCGAAAGGCTCACCTCGGCAGAGAAGAGGTCTGTCTGATCCTCCGTGAGGGCATACACCGACCCTCGTGGCGAGCGACGGTTGATGGCGTATAGTTTGTCCCAGTCTATCTGCGTATAATTGCTTTCACCCCTGCGCCACACACCTTCGGCCTCGGTGGCCAGCGTGGGGTCGTCGTAGCCACTCGGCAGGTAGCCATACCAGTCGGGTAGGGGGCTTGCGGCTTCGTTCCAATCGAGCGCTGTGCGGGCCTTGCGCCCACCCCTAACCATTGCCGAGAGGGTGGCGCCAACAATGCCAAACTCGTCCTCAACCGACCAGGCACCATACAACACGGGTACCAACTCGCGCCTTACCTTGGCCGAGCGTACCTCGCCCTGCTGGTAGCCCCACGAGGAGTTGTAGAGCGGATTGGAGGCCAAACCGAAAACCTCCTCCGTGTTCCAACTACGCATCGAGCGCTCCACAGGAGCCAGCGCAAAAGCCACCACCAGGCGGCTCTGCATATTGCCATAAATGCTTGTCCACTCCTTCATTTTCCTCTCGGTCGACATCCATAGGTAGGCCTGACGCGAGAAGATACCCTCAATGTGTGCATCCCTACCGCCCCTGGCTCCTACGGCCATGGAGTATCGCCACTGCTCTCCCAGAGTGCCCACGGCGGAGTAGTTTGCTCCGAGTCGGTAGCCACGCTCGGCATAGTTCACTTTGAGTGTTCGGGAGTCGGGCAGGAGCGACGGTGCGGGGTTGAACCACTCGCTACGCAGGTCGGCACCGTGGAGGGCCTCGGTGTGGAAAGTGTCGTAGCCCCCACTCATCGGCGCACGGCGCAAAACGGATAGGAGGTTATAATCGGTCCACTCTTCGAGTGGTGAGAGAATGCTGTGGGCCCCAAGGCGCACCACTTCGCTGTCGGACTCCTCGCCACGGCGAGAGTAGGCCACGTGCGAAAGACCATAGCGCACGAGCTTTTCGAAGATTGGCTGACGGATGTGGGAGCGATAGTGGAGGGTTGTGTCGGCTGCGGTGAGAATGTCGTCGAAAAGTCCCTGCGGGTTCTCGTCGTAATACTTCTCGCTCAACGCTTGAGCAAGGGCCGATGTGGCCGAAAGGAGTAGGCATAATAGCAACAGGACACACTTGTGGTGTGCCCTGCTCATAGGTGTGTTTATTCCTCTCGGCATACCGGAACTTGAAAATTTATTTTAGAAGGTCAACACAGCCTTCATGCCGTAGGTGGCATTAGTACCAGTAGCGATGGTGTTGCTCACACCAACGGTGGGCTCCATCTTGAGCCAAGTGTCGCCACCCATTGCAAAACCATTCTGGGCATTCCAACGTGAAGCATACACGGGTGCCTGAATGAGCGAATAGATGTAGGTGCCATAGAAACCTGCCATTCCAAGCAAAACCATTCCGCCACCCAAAGATAAGTCTGCGGGCATTATAACCGAGCCCAACGACAATGTTGCAATACTTGCGACATTGCCGGCCAACAACCACACACCTTTACTAACTTGGCCGTTGATAACTTGACCTAAACCGGGGATAAAGAACGAGCCGACAGCCGACCAGAATGGATACTTGCGGGTGATTTGGGCGCCATTACTACCATATACAATTCCAATTGGGGCCTCCTTGGTAATTTTCTCCACCCTGAGGGCGTCGTATACGAAGATATTGCCGTCGCGGGTGGCGATTTTGTAGCTCACACCAGGGATCTGCTCCACGATAGTGCCACGCACAATGCTGCCGTCGGTGCCGTAGATAACATCATCGTAGTCTTTGTAGTTTTGTGCAAGAGCGGGCAATGACATCACCGCCAAACAAAGCATAATCAAAAGTTTCTTCATGGGAAATTTATTGGGGTTACTTAAAATTCTATACGGTAGGTGGCGCTGACAAGGCCTTGCGAGCCAATGCCTCCTTTGAGCGATATGGCGTTGCGGCGACCAAAATCAAAGCAGAGTGGGTAGAGGTCATACTCCACCCAGAGTTCATCTATTTTCATTGGGCGGATTGGGTGGTAGCCATAGGGTATGAGCAGGACGGCTTGGCCCATGCCGTAGTCGCCATAGATTCTCACCTTGGGGGCGGTAAGGTAGTTGAACCTCACACCCGCAGAGAGTGCAATGGGGGTGCGGACCATTGTGCCGAGCACATTGCCGTTGCGGTCGGTACACTTCAAATGACCAAAGCCCACAGCCAAGTGCAGGTATGGCTCAAACCACTTTCTGATTTTGTAGAAGATGCTGATGTTGACATCCAGGGGTGATGAAAAGTTTTTCCACGAAACTGTTCCTCCGGGTACAACGTCGGGAGTGTAGACGCTCCAAATAAGCGAGTGTAGAGAACCCAAACCGAAGCCTACCTCCATAGCCCAACGGCTCTTTGTGGGCGCATTCACGGAGGTGTTTGTTTGACTTGCCGCGAGCTCGCCGACCTCCACCGCAGGCACGACGACCGAGTTGTTCGTAGGTCCTTCGCCCCGTGCAGGTCCGCTCACACAAAGGAGCGCTGCGAAAAGTAGAAACAATGCCTTCATAATCCAATGTAGGTTTTCGGTTCCTTCCTCGCAAATATACAAAAAAACTTGGGAATAGTGTTGCTCTATCCCCAAGTTTTTCTATCTGATCGTTGTATTATTCCTTACTTGTTGAGGACGTTCCAGAGGGCGTCTTTCAGTTCGGTGATGCCCTGCATCGCTACCGACGAGATGAAGTAGGCGGGAATACCCTCGGGCAGTTCCGTTTTCAGGTGGTCGATAATCTCCTCGTCCACCATATCGCACTTGGTGATGGCCAGAAGTCGGTCCTTATCCAGCAATTCGGGGTTATACTGCCTCAGCTCACCGAGCAAAATCTCATAGTCCTTAGCGATATTGTCCGAGTCGGCAGGCACCATGAAGAGCAGCACCGAGTTACGCTCGATGTGGCGCAGGAACCTCGTACCGATACCCCTACCTTCGTGGGCACCCTCGATAATTCCGGGGATGTCGGCCATGACAAACGAGTGGCCATCCCTCACCTCCACAATGCCGAGGTTGGGCTCCAGGGTGGTAAATGCGTAGTTTGCAATCTTGGGTTTCGCCGCCGACACCACCGACAGCAGGGTCGACTTACCTGCATTGGGGAAGCCCACCAAGCCCACGTCGGCCAGCACTTTAAGCTCCAAAATAAAGGCTCCCTCCAAGCCCTCCTCACCGGGCTGTGCATAGCGGGGTGCCTGGTTGGTTGCGGTCTTGAAGTGCCAGTTGCCGAGGCCACCACGTCCGCCTTTGAGTAGCACGAGCTCCTCGCCGTGGCTTGTTACCTCGCCCACAACCTCGCCGGTTTCGGCGTCACGAGCCACCGTACCGAGAGGTACTTCGATAATCTGGTCGGGTGCGCTCTTACCCGACATACGCGAGCCACCGCCCGACTCACCATCTTTGGCGAAGACGTGGCGTGCATACTTAAGGTGGATGAGGGTCCAGTACTGGCTGTTACCGCGCAGGATAACGCTACCACCACTACCGCCATCGCCACCATCGGGGCCACCATAGGCCACAAATTTCTCCCTACGGAAGTGTGCGCTACCGGAGCCACCTGCTCCCGAACGGCAGAATATTTTTACGTAATCTACAAAGTTTGACATACCTTACAAAATATTTACTCTTTACTCTTTACTCTTTACTAATTACTCTCTAATCGAGGTATCCATATCTGCGGAGGCTGCGTTGGCTATTGCGCCAGCCCTCGTCGACCTTCACGTGGAGTTGCAGGAAGACCTTCTTACCCAAGAATTTTTCAAGTTCCAAGCGGGCCGAGGTGCCAACTTTTTTCAGCATCTCGCCACGGTGGCCGATGATAATGCCCTTCTGCGAATCCCTTGCAACGTAGATTATGGCGCTGATGCGGTCAATCGTGGGCTCCTCCTTATACTCCTCAATGACAATCTCCACTGAATATGGAATCTCCTTGTCGTAGTTGAGGAATATCTTCTCACGGATAATCTCGCTGGCGAAGAACCTCATAGGCCTATCGGTCAGCGTGCCCTCGTCATAGTATGGCATACCCTTGGGCAGCAACTGCATAATGGAGTCGAAAACGCCGCCCACGTTGAATCCCTCCAAGGCCGACACGGGAACCACCTTCGCCTCGGGCAGTCGCTCGTGCCACTCGGCCACCAACTCTTCCAGGCGCTCCTGGTTGGAGAGGTCAATCTTGTTGATCACCACGATAGTGGGAATGGCACTCAACTTCACCTTCTCGATGATCTCCTCGCTGGCGTCGTCGCCCTTCTCCACGGTGTCCGTAACATAGAGAATAACGTCGGCGTCTTTCAGTGCACCCGTTACGAAGCCCATCATACTCTCCTGCAACTTGTAGTTGGGGCGCAGAATACCTGGGGTGTCGGAGTAGACAATCTGGAAGTCGTCGCCACCCACGATACCCATAATGCGGTGTCGTGTGGTCTGTGCCTTGGCTGTGATAATCGAGAGCCTCTCGCCCACCAGCGCATTCATCAGCGTCGACTTACCCACGTTGGGGTTACCGATGATATTTACAAAACCACTCTTAAAATTCGTATCCATATATTTACTAATTACTCTTTACTAATTAACAACTCCGCCTTCACGCCTTTGGTGGCAACCACCATCAGCACGCCCCTCACAACAATGAAGCCCGTGTAGGCGAGCCACAAGGCCTTGTTGCCCATTGCCCATTCGAGTCCGAAGAAGAACACAAAGAAGGCCATGAGGGACCAAAATGTGGTGTTACGCATGATGCGTGTCTTGGTGGCTCCGATGAGTATGCCGTCAATTAGGAACGGCACGAAGCTCAGCAGCGGTACCATAACCACCCACCCGACGTAGTCCTCAGCGCAGGCCAGAATTGTGGAACTGTCGGAGAAGAGGCCCAGTAGGGGACGCCACCAGAGCAGGTAAACCACAATGGAGATACCCGCTACCGCCGCACTCCAGCCGAGCAGTCGGCGTATGCTCTCCTGCAAGCGGGGCTTGTTGCCCTCGCCGATAAACCTTCCCGTGAGCGACTCGGCGGCATAGCAGAAGCCGTCGAGCAGGTAGCTGTACAACATAAAGAGTTGCATCAACAGCTCGTTGGTGGCCAGTATGGTGTCGCCAAAGCGAGCCGAGAAGGCCGTAAAGCAGGTGTAGACCACACAGATGCACAGCGTGCGCAGGAAAGCATCGGAGTTGATGCGCAGAAACCTCACAAGGGGTTCCATACGCAGGCACTCCGCAAGGTTAATCTCCCGCAGGTAGGAGCCATATTTTATGGCCATAATCACCAGCGAGAGCGCCAGGGCAAAGTATTGTGCCACCACCGTGCCCCAGGCGATACCTGCCACGCCCATATCCAACCCAAAAACAAACCACACAGAGCAGGCAATGTTGGTGATGTTGTTGAGGATGGTGACAACCATCGGCGTTGTGGAGTCCTGCATGCCGATAAACCAGCCGTGCAGGGCGAAGATGCCGATGGCCGCAGGCGCAGCCCAAATGCGAGCGAAGAAGTACTCCGCAGCCAGGCTCATAACCTCCGGTGAGGCCTTCATAATTTTCAGAGCGAAGGTGCCGATAGGGCGGTTGAAAACCAACAGCACAAGTGCTGCCACGAGGGCTGCACTTATCGAGCGACCGAGTATGTTTGCTACCTCCTGCTTGTTACCCGCACCGTAGGCTTGGGCCGTGAGGCCGCTGGTGCCCATACGCAGGAAGGCGAAGTTCCAGTAGATGAAGTTGAAGATGGCCGTACCCACAGCCAGCGCTCCAATGGTGCTGTCGCCGCCACCCATACGCCCCGCAATGGCAATGTCTATCATTCCCAACAGCGGCACCGTGATGTTGCTGATGATGTTGGGCACCGCCAGGCGCAGTATCTCTTTGTTCATCGGTTTCATTGCTGCTGGAATATGCGGAGCTCCTTGGGCATAAGGTTATTGGTGCGGGCACCAATACGCTTGGTGTAGCCAATGGGCTCGCCCTCAAAGAGCAACAAGTTGAGTCCTTCGGTCAGTGCGCCCACACATCCCAACTCTTCCCTGCGGAAGAAGCGGAGTGCATCGTCCAAGGGGACCTCCACGGCGGGAGTTGCATCCCTGCGGACAATGGTCGAG
>JAFYRC010000081.1 GCA_017547065.1 Tidjanibacter sp. | reverse complement strand
GTGATGTTGCTCTACGCCGAGGCTCTCAACGAGTCGGAAGGCCCCGGTGACAAGGTCTATGCCCAGCTCGACAAAATCAGGTCAAGGGTTGGTATGCCCACCGTGAAGCGTGGTGGCCAGGAGGCTGTGCGTCAGCTCATCCGCAACGAGAGGGTCTATGAACTTGCAGGCGAGGGTTTCCTCTTCGCCGACTACCAGAGGTGGTATGCTCACGATCCCTCGTTTGACTACGAGAGTATGAACCACACCATCATCGGCTATCAGGGTAGCCCCATTCAGTCGAAAGCCGGTACACGCGCATTCACTCCACGAAATTGGAGGTATGCCGTGCCACAAACCGAAATTGACCAAAACCCCGCCATCGTTCAGGCACCCGGCTGGGAGAACTAATCCGGCGAGGAGATTTTGCAAGTAAGAGAAAAGAAGAAATTTGAGATATGAAAAAGATTGTAAGTATAATCATTTGTTTGGCCTCCGCACTCCCCTTGTCGAGTTGCCAGGAGGACCGATTCGTACTCCCCGCCGAGAAGGACGAGCATGGTATGAGTATCAACCCATACCTCGACAATCTGTGGGCTTCGGTCAAAGCCAACGAGGCAGGTCTGGACACCTGGGATATTCTCCAGTTCCTGCTCGAAGCAAGCGACCTGGGCTGGGATCAGAAGTACATCAAAGTGGCCCTGACAAACCTCTCCAACGAGCAGGTACGCATCGAGGGCGACCCCTATTATGGTCAGAATGCACGCTATGTTGCCGGCACCCACACCGATAGGAACAACGTGCAGTTCTCGCTCCAATTGGCAACACTGCTGAAAATGCACTACTGGGATACGCTCAACGAGGAGAACAAGGCTCTGTTGGACGAGTTTCTCGACTATGCGGTGTATGCTTGTGTGGACTACACCGACATCGCCGTGACCTACTCCAACATCTACCTGATGAAGACTTGGAACCTGATTGCCCTCGGCGAAAATCTCCCCGCCGACCGCACTTGGGGTAAGACAAAGCAGAAAACTCCCGCAGAGTTGGCCGAGGAGGGATACCAGATGTTCCGCACCTGGTGGGCCTACACCAAGGCTAACGGTATCCACGAACACAACAGCCCCACCTACACCGGTGTGCAGGCCGAGTGTTTGGGCTACATTGCAAAGTATACCAAAAACGAGGAGATTCACTACGAATCGAACCTCGCCCTGGAATACCTCTCGGCAATGATGTTTGCCAACTACTTCACCCCCGCAATGACCCTCGGTGGCGTGCAGTCGCGTTGCTACTACAAGGGTGCCAGCGGTGGTAAGATTGACAACATCATGGGTGGCTTGGTGAAAGGTTGGGGTACCCATTTCTACAACACTTTGGCCATCTGGGAGCCCACCGAGCAGGCCCGCACAATCAACGACACCTATCCCCGCACGGTGTGCTACAAGTGGGGCACAGATGAAGATATGAACGCCATTGGCTACTATGAGAAGAAGTTTAACATCAGCTCCACCGGACGCCCCTACACGGGTAATGCCAACGAGAAGACGATGACAATCTTCCTCACAAGCGACAAGCGCAAGAGTATCATCAACGTGGTGCACTATATGGATGGCCGTCAGGACCCCTATGGTAAGGCCAAGGTTGGTAGCGCCGGCGTGGCTCGTCACTTGCAAAAATATGCACTCGGCAGGGCACAGAGGAACAATGAGTTTGTTACCATTATGGCCAGCGACGGTAGCGAGCGTAACGACACCAAGGTGTTGCAGTCGCACGTTCTGCTGCCCTCCAACTACATCGACGAGGTGTGGATGGGTAACACCCGCGAGGAGGATTGGTTGAGCCTCGGCACAAAGGTGCTCCCAGCGGCTGACAACTACACCTTCTTCATCCGTGTGGAGGACGTTGTGGTATCGATTCGCTACATCTACACCCAGACCGTTCAGGGTAAGATCGCCTCTCCCAAGCTCTGCATCGACACCGATGGTACACAGGTGTTCTCCACCTATGGTAACGCCATGCGTATCACCACAGACCTTTCGACCGGAACGCCCACCAAGTGGCAGCGAGGCACCGTGGCTATGTGGTGGAGGGCCGACAGCGGTATCGACACCGACGAGAAGTTCACCGCACTGCGTGAGGCTGTAATCAACGCCCCCGCATCGGTTGTGGACGATGGTGAAAACCTGAGCGTGTGTGTAACCACCCCCGATGGCGACCTCGGCGTGGAGGGTAAGCTCATCCGCAAGACCTTCCCCCAGGCTGTAACCGTGAGCGTACCCAGCACCGACGCCACAGAGTTCTGGGGCTTTGAGCAGACCAGGCTCATTGGCGGTTGCGACCCCGCGGGTGTCCACTTCTCGGTTAACGGAGAGGATATTTCGGGTCCCATCTTTGACAAATCTAACCTCTAAAACATCCCTAAACGAAAGATAGTAAGATGAAAATGAGTTTTTTTAATAGAGTGCTCCTGCTGCTTCCAATCCTTTGGGTGGTGGGTTGCGACAATTTCGAACAAGAGGAGTCGGCATTGCCCACAGTGGAGACACTCGATGCAACGGAGATTACTCGCTCCACGGTGGTGTTGAATGGTAAGACCACCGGAGGTGTAGAAAATATGCTTTCGAGGGGTGTTTGTTTCGGCCTCTCGGAGCAGGTAAGCTATGAGGACAAGTGCGTCTATGTGGGTCGTGGCGAGGGTCACTACTCGGCCAAAACCCACGAGCTCTCGCCCGTGACTATGTATTACATGAAGGCCTTTGCGGTGATGAAGAATGGTGAGGTCATCTATGGCGACCTGAAAACCTTCACCACCAGCGACTTTCAGCTGGCCAACCTGGCAATCGCTCCCGCCGAGCAGATTACCTCCACCGAGGCTACCCTCAAAGCCACAATCCTCTACCGTGGCGACTACCCCATCTCGGAGTGTGGTTTTGTCTACGACAAGGTGGCAGGCGTGAGCCTCGACAGCGAGAGCGAGAGTGTGGTGCGTATGAAGCTCGACAACATCGCCGACGACATGAGCGGCAGGGCAACGGCTCTCCAATATGGCACAACCTACTATGTGAAAGCATATGCTGCAACTGCCTATGGTGTGGCCTACTCGGAGGAGATTTCCTTCCAAACCAAGAACGACATTCCTGCCGAGATTGGCAGCGTGGTTGTGGAGGAGAACACCTACACAACTGTTAGGGTAAGTTCGCAAATCGTCAAGGCCAATGGCACCATCAGTGGTTATGGTTTCTGCTGGTCGGAGACCAATGCACTCCCCTCAATGGAGGATAGCAACATCACCCTCACGGGCAATTTCTCTCACACAATCGACGGTCTGCGTCCCAACCTCACACTCTATGTGCGTGCGTGGGCACAGAATGAGGCCGGTATCAACTACTCGTCTGCACTGAAAGTGAGGGTTAAGAGCTACGACTGCGGTGGCAACATGGTGACCGTTACTCCTCCCGAGGAGTTCTATATCGGTTGGTTGGGTGACCCCAGCGATCCCAACAATGCCGCAACCTACAGCTCCGCAAGGGATGGTCTGTTCTCGAGCTTCTTGTCGGGACACTCGACCTACACTATCCCCTCGAAGGTGGTTGGTATGAAGCCCTACCGAGTTGCGAAATATGAGGTTACCAACGCCGACTATGTTGAGTTCCTCAACTTCTACAAGAGCGAAACCGTGAAGGATGGCGACTACAAGGGCAAGGCCCTCCTGTACATCAACGAGGGCGCAACGGCCATCACCTATGACAGCGCAACCAACACTTGGAGCGTGGCCGAGGCGGATGCCAACAAGCCCGTGGTGGGTGTAACCTGGTATGGTGCCAACGAGTTCTGCGTATTCTATGGTGGCTTCCTGCCCAACGAGGCAATGTGGGAGAATGCCGCTCGTGGTAACGTCTTCTCCAACGATCCCAACGTGGAGATGTACCGATTCAGCGGTAGCAACACCATCACAGAGGTTGCCGTCTACAACACGCCCGAGGTGGCCGAGGTGGGTAGTAAAATGCCCAACCAGCTGGGTCTGTTTGATATGACTGGTAATGCCCAGGAGTGGACCTCGTCGTTCTGGGTGCGCAACTACTACGCAACCTACAAGGAGGCAGCTGCATCGGGTAGCACCTTCTCGAAGGTGCTCCGTGGTTGCCGAGCACAGCGTGGTGCCGAGCAGTATTTCCACAATGGTTCGCGTGAGGCGCTGAACATTGACGCCTTCGCTGACGGCAAGAACAACTACTCGGGCTTCCGATTCTTCGACAGCAACATTGAGTAATGATTATGAACATAAAGAAAACACTTTTAACACTGCTTTGTGTGGGAGCGTCGGTGGTTGGAGCAACCGGCCGACTCTCCGCACAGAGCGCTGTGGTGGAGCCCCGCAGTTTTGCCGACCACATTCTCAAAAGCGTCATCACCGAAGGCGTGGTGGCCGAGAAGTATGTGTGGAATTGGAGGGACGCTGTGGTGCTGAAAGCCCTCACGGAGGTCTATGACGTAAGGGAAGACCTCCAAGCTCCCATCGAGGAGTGGGTGGGTGTGGCAATGCGCACCACCGCCGAGCGAGAGTATGGACTCCACCCAAATGCTATTGCTTCGGGTGTGGGCGTGGCTTTCATGGCCAGAGTGTGTGCCACCGACCCCTTCTTTGAGGCCAAGGCTGCCGGTGTCTACAAGGCCTACAAGCGCATACGTCGCTGGGAACGAAAGGCCTCCTCGCACCGCCCCACGAGGGTTGAGTTGTGGGACGACTCGGTCTACATGCTCGCAATCTACCTCTTGGAGATGTACCAAACCACAGGTAAGGAGTTCTACTTGGAGGACTGTGTGCGCGAGGTTGTGGGCCACGCCGAGAAGTTGCGCAACACGAAGAATGGTTTGTGGTACCACGGTTGGTCGGCCACAAACTACTACTACAAGGATAACTGCTGTGAGTACCTCTGGAACTCCAACCACCTGCAACGCAACACCGAGTACTGGGGCCGAGGCAACGGCTGGGTGGCTATGGCATTGGTTGACTTGCTGGAAGTGTTGCCCACCGACCACCCCAACTACAAGGAGGTAAAGGCGATGTATGTGGGCATGATGCAGACTCTGTTGGGCTTGCAGGACAAGGCAACAGGTCATTGGTATCAGCTCCCCGCACGTCCCGAGGATAGCGCTCGTGGCAACTACATTGAGAGTTCGGCCACCGTGATGTTTGGCTACGCCATGGCCAAAGGTGAGCGCCTGGGACTGCTGAAAGGCGGCAAGTGGCGCAAGTGTGTCGAGAGTGCCTGGGAGGGTGTGAAGACCCACAGCCTGAAAGGTGGCCAGGGCGAGCGATACACACTCCAAAACGTGTGTGCCGGCACCTGCATCGGCGAGAGGGACTACTATTATGCAAGGCCCATCACCGAGGGCGAGAGTTTTGCCGACGGAGCACTCCTCCTTTTTGCCTACGAAATGGAAAAATAAGAGAACAATCAATTCATATAAATAACAACCTAACAAAAACAACATTATGAGAAAACAAACCTATTTGGAGCCACTCGTAGAGGTGGCCGACATCAGGCTTGAAAGTGGCATAGCCATTTCGGGCGAAACCGTTATCGTGGACGGAGGCAATGGCTTCGGTCTGGGCTTTTTGGAAGACGAAAACCTATAATGAGAGGAGGAAACAGAGTATGAAAAAGATTTCTATCTATATGATGGCATTGCTGGCCGGTGGCTTTGCAATGTCGTGTGCCAACAACGATTTGGACAACATCCAGCCCGAAGGCCCCCAGGCAGTAGAGGGTAATTTCTGCATTAGCGCCTCCATCGACGAGATGAACCGTACCAGCGTGGACGAGGAGGGCAAGATTGCTTGGAGCACTACCGATAAGATTAGTGCTTGGCTTGAGGGTGGTAGCAGCAATGCACCCCTCGCTTGGAGCGCATCGGAGGGTGCAACCATCGCTACTTTCAGCGGCGATGTTACCGAGCCCGAGGCAGAGAGCTATGCTTTCTATGCCGTTTATCCCTATAACGAAGGCTATGGTGACGATGTGGAGAATGTGGTTCTGACCATTCCCGCAACCGTGGCGCAGGCCAAGACCATCAACGAGGTGGTTGGCGTGAGCGACTTCATGATTGCCAGCAAAACCCTCACCAAGGGTGGCAACTACAAGGCAACCTTCACCCACCCCTTGGCATTGGTGAACATCGTTGTTGACGGTAGCACCAGCATCTGGTCGGACGGCGTAATCCAGTCGCTCGCAATCAATGCTCCCGTGAGCATCGTGGGCGATGTTACCGCCAACCTCAAAACCCAGGCCATCGCTCCCGTGAGCGCAGAGGCAGGTAAAACCCTTACCATCAACTTCGGTGCAGATGCCAAGATGAACGCACCCCAGAACGCTTGGGTGGCCCTCAACCCCGCACTGATTGACGGTACCACTAACTGGGAGTTTGTGTTGACCCTCACCAATGGTCAGATTATCAAGTTCTACGTTGCTCCCAAGCAGTTGGAGGCACAGACCAAGTACTCCTTCACTTTCAATCAGATTGAGAAGTGGATTGCCCGCAGGGACCAACTCGGCACCAGCATCAACACCAACTATGCCGCAGCCCAGTCCTACGACCTCGTGGCTAAGGAAGGTGGCCGTGCAAACTGCTACATCATCTCCAATGGCGGTATGTACAAGTTCGCTTGCGACAGGCCCCTTCAGAGCAACAATTCGTTCACCCTCTCGGGCATTAAGGCTGCCGATTGGTTGTGGGCTACCGGCGAGCAGAGCGCGACCTCGTTCACCGAGGCTGATGTGCCTGTTTACAACGTTTCTATGAACGGTAGCAACATCTTCTTCCGTGTTAAACCCAACGCAAAGGGTAATGTTATCATCGCTGCAACCAACGAGAGTGGCGAGATCGTATGGACCTGGCACTTGTGGATGCTCCCCCAGCGCGAGGTGTTCACCACCACCCACCGTATTCGTGGCACGGGTTGGGATTTGGCAGGTTGCAACCTCGGTGCTACTTCCAACAATGTGAAGGACGTGAACTCCTATGGTTTCTACTAC
>JAFYRC010000080.1 GCA_017547065.1 Tidjanibacter sp. | reverse complement strand
ACCTTCTGCAATGTAAGTAAGGTAACTTATCCAACAAATCTTAGTAAGGTAACTTGACTAACCCTCACGCAAAGATACGAAAAAAATGGTACTGACCATAAAGTCAGTACCATCGTTTTAGGAAATATCTCGTCTTCCAAAATTAGTCGTATAGTCGAGTGAATTTTGGGCTTCGTGCAGCGAGGCTGCCTCGAAGCATACTTGACGTATGTGAGAGGCAGCCTCGCAAGGGAAGTGCAAAATTCGCCGATTAGACGGCTAATTTTAATAAGTGGTAAAAAAGGTGTAGTTCAAGGCTTTCGATGATGAGGCGAGCGGAGTTTACTGAGCGTAAATGAGCATCGCCGAGTCGAGAGTAACGCCGAAATTCACCTTTTTTACTGCTTATTTTTAGTCAACTTTGATGTCCTTATTTACATTCTTGCAACCTACAAGTGCGTAGAACAACATGTAAGCGAAGCCGATAAATACTACCCAGTAACTTGCGGTAATCGAAGTCCAGTCACCAACGAGGTTCTGTACGAAAGGCAGGATACCACCACCGCAAACGAGAGTCATAAAGATACCCGATGCCAGAGGAGTGTACTTACCGATACCCTCAACTGCGAGGTTAAAGATCGAACCCCACATAATCGAGGTGCAAAGACCGCACAAAGGCACGAACAAGAAGTTCAAAGGAATAGCCACGTTAACGATAGGCATATTTACCAAAGTGCCGGGGAGCATAATGATGCAGAGAACGAATGCAAGAGCAACGGTCGACATAGTGGTCAACATAGCCTTGCTCGATACCTTACCTGCAACGAGGTTACCAAGCAGACGGCCTACCAACATCAGGAACCAGTAAACCGAGATAACGGTACCTGCTACATCGGGACCAACCTCCTTCGAGAGGAAGAGGTTTGCGGTGTTAGGAATACCGTTCTCAACGCCTACATAGAAGAAAATTGCAACAGCACCGAGTACAAAGTGGCGGAACGACAGAGGACCAATGGGATCCTTAGCCACCTTACCCGACAGACGAGCTGCCTTCTCCTCTGCAGTCTCCATATGTGGCTCAGGAATAGCCGAGAGGGCAATAATTACAAATGCGAGCGCGAAGATAGCCATTGCAGCAATCATTGCAGGAGCAGCATCACCCACGCTTGCAGTAGCAGCCTGACCACCAATCAGATAACCCAACAATACGGGAGCGATAGTACCACCAAGCGAGTTGAGAGTACCACCGAACATATTGAGCTGGTTACCACGCTTGCCACCACCACCGAGGGTGTTAAGCATAGGGTTAACAACGATGTTCAACATACACATCGAGAAACCTGCAACGAATGCGCCAAGTACATAGACAGCAAACGAAGCCATGGGGCCCGAAAGGAACTGGATACCAACACCTACGAAACCAACGATAACTGCAGCCAGCGAGGTAAACTTGTAACCTTTACGTTTCAGGAGGTGACCTGCGGGAATACCCATACAAGCATAAGCGATGAAGTTAGCCAGAGTACCGAGCTGTGCCATAGCGTTGCTTGCACCAAACTGATTCTGTACGATAACACCCATCGAACCAGCAAAGTTGGTCACGAATGCGATCATGAAGTACAGAGCGAACATCACGATAATAGGAAGCGTGAAATTCTGTTTTTTCTGATTTTCAGCCATTTGTTAAATAGATTTTAAGTTAATATAAAAGTTAATTGTTGTTTGTGCTAAATTTATGTTCGGCTTTCAACTGACCAAGATACGCCATTTATTTGAAAAAACAAAATTTTGCGCATTTCCGCCTCACACTCAATCAAAAGCCACCCCCCAATCCACAGCCGAAATCGGTCGTTT
>JAFYRC010000079.1 GCA_017547065.1 Tidjanibacter sp. | reverse complement strand
TTTTCAATTTTCAATTTTATGTGTATCTTTGCATGCTCAACAAAGGGTAGAGATACCCTGAGTGCGCTCGGAAGCCCAGGTGGCGGAATAGGTAGACGCGCACGTTTCAGGTGCGTGTGCCGCAAGGCGTGCAGGTTCGATTCCTGTCCTGGGCACAAAGAGAGCCGTTTCGAAAGAAGCGGCTCTCTTTTTTTTTGTACCCTAACTCGGGGTTGGTATTTAGTGGGCGTTTGGCCCAAAGAGGTTCTACTTTTCTACCACACACACGGGGATGGGCTCCATCTTGTGGCGGTTGGCTCGGTTGCGGCGGGTGTATATTTCGAAAACCTCGCGCTGGCGGCCCTCAAAATCCTCCGCCTTTGCACCCTTCTCGCTCTCGGCCATTGCCCACTCCAACTCGGGGTAGGTGGCACCAATCTGGTCCTCGTCGCTACGGTCGTCACCAAAGAGTCCGTCGGTGGGTTTTGCCTTCAAAATCGACTCGCACACACCCAGGTAGGCTCCCAACTCAAAGACTTCGCTCTTGGTTAGGTCGCCGATGGGACTGATATCCACACCGCCGTCGCCCCACTTGGTGTAGAAACCGATGCCGAAGTCCTCAATCTTGTTGCCCGTGCCGGCCACCAGCGCACCACGCAGGCCCGCAAAGTAGTAGAGGGTGGTCATACGCAACCTCGCACGAGTGTTGGCTGTGGTGAGGTCATAGATGGGGCCCTCCTCCTTGGGTAACACCGTCAAGAGGCTCTCGTAGGGGGCAGTAAGTTCGGCCGTGGCACGCTCCACGTTGGGGTGCACGGTCATGAGATTGTCGATGTGCTCGGCAGCACGACTCACCTGTGCGGCGGCCTGGTGTATGGGTAGCTCCACACAGAGGGTAGGAAGACCCGTGCGGGCGCACAAGGCCGATACAACGGCCGAGTCCACACCTCCCGAAATGCCAACCACAAAGCCCTTGGAACCACATTTGGCAACGTACGCTTTCAGCCAGTCAACTATTTGAGTTGCAATCTTTTCGCAATTCATAGTACTCTCCGTTTTTTTTGTTGTTAGTTCATTGCCGCAGCAATTGCCTCGGCCATCTGGTCCACGGCGCCTTGCAACTTCTTGCCAATGAGCATTTTCATCATCATATTCAACTCGGCGTGCACAACAATACGCATGCGGGTGTCGTAGGGTGCAACCTCTTTGAGCTGCAACCAGAAGGTGAAGTCCACGGGATTACCCTCCTCGCCCTGAATCTTAATGGTCTTACCGGGCTCGCGGTCCACGATGCGGAGTCGTGCGGTCATACCTTTGAGTTTGAACGAGCAGCTATCCTCGTCGGCCTGCCACTCGTCGACCTTGTCGGCCAACATCGGGGTGAAGTTGCTAAAAGAGCAAAGAGCTGAGTAGATTTGGTCGGCCGAACGGCGAATTTGTTGCTGTTTACTTTCGTATTTTTCCATCTGTTAATTTGTATTTATGGCCTAAAATTAGTTATTTTTGTGGAAGTTATGGTATTATTCTTCGAAAATAAATTATTTCGCTTCTGCCCCGTGGGTTCGGAGGTGGTAGGTGGGGAACCACAGATGGTGCTCTGCTCGGATGATTGTGAGCCACTTACGCCCGAAAGGCTCCTTGAAGCCATCGGCCACAACCAAGTGCTCAACATCCTCTGCCAGGAGCCTCAAAAGGCCATCGAAGAGTTCTGTGCCGCGCTGCCCGTGGTGAGGGCCGCAGGCGGTTTGGTGGAGAATGCCGTGGGCGAGGTGTTGATGATTCGCCGCAAGGGTTGGCCCGACCTGCCCAAAGGACACATCGACGAGGGCGAGAGCGCTGAGCAGGCCGCCGTGCGTGAGGTGATGGAAGAAACGGGTCTTGCGGATGTGGAGATTGTGGCTCCACTCTGTACCACCCGCCATTTCCACAACGCCTATGGTCGCTGGGAAGTGAAGCAGACCGAGTGGTACCTGATGTATGCCGCGGGCGAGTCGCCCGAGTTGAGGCCCGAGGAGGACGAGCAGATTACCTCGGCCGAGTGGTTGAGGGCCCGCAGACTGTGGGATGCAGTTGGTGGTAGCTACTCAACCATCAAGGTTGTCTTCGAACGCTTCCTTGAATTCAAAATTGGAGAAATTTAACTTTTACTAACTCGATATGAAATTAGCTAATTTACTTAAAGTGGCCGCCGTGGCACTCCTCGCCGTAGGATGCAACTCCGCGCCCCAGCTCGAAACAATGAAGTTTACAAACAACCTCACAGCCGAAGAGATTGCCGCAGGCAAGTTTACACCCGAAGTGATGTGGAAGATGGGCCGTGTTGGCTCGCAGACCCTCTCGCCCAATGGTGAGCAGGTGGCCTTCACCATCACATATTACAATATGTCCACCAATAAGGGAACTACCTCCATTTACCTTACCTCGCCCCAGGGTGGCAAGGTTGTAAAACTGGTGAAGGGTAGCTCGCCCTCGTGGAGTGGCGACGGTAGCAAACTCTACTACGTTGCTACCGACGGTCAGGTGTGGAGCATTCGCCCCGACGGTAGCCACAAGGAACAGGTAACCGACGTGGAGGGCCTCGAAAGCTATGGCGTAGCCCCCGCAGGCAACGCTCTGTTCTACACCAAGAAGGTGCACGTTGTGGACATCAACTCTTCCGATGTGTATGCCGACGCCGACAAGTCGAAGGCTCGCATCTACGACGACCTGATGGTACGCCACTGGGACTACTGGGATGAGGGTGACTACTCCCACATCTTCGTTGCCGAGCTTGGCAACGGCGTTGTGAAGGAGGGCAAGGATATTATGGAGGGTCAGCCCTGGGATGCACCCCTGGCTCCCTACTTCGACGCCGAGGAGGTTGCCTGGAACCACGCAGGTACTGCTCTGGCCTACACCTGCAAGCACCTCACCGGTGCAGAGTATGCCATCTCGACCGATTCGGATATCTTCATCTACGACCTGGCAACCGCCACCACCCGCAACATTTGTAAGGAGTGGGGCGAGATGCCCGGCTATGACAAATACCCCGTGTGGAGCCCCAACGACAAGATGATTGCCCTGCGTAGCATGCGCCGTGCAGGTAATGAGAGCGACAAAGAGAGGCTCTTTGTGTGGAACTCGGAGGATGGCTCAATGAGGGATCTTACTGCCAACTTTGACTACAACGCTTCCAACCTCGTGTGGGAGGGTAACGAAACCATCTATTTTGTGGCTCCCATCACCGCAACCCACCAGATTTGCCGTGTGGGTGTGAATGGTGGCGACGTGGAGGTGCTTACTAGTGGCGACCACGACATCAACTCCTTCACCAAGGCGGGTGCAACCATCGTGGCACACATGAATACCATTATGAAGGCAGCCGAGCTCTACTCGGTTGATGCTGATGGTGCACTCCAACAGATTACCTTCGTGAACCAACAGATCTACGACAATATCCCCATGGGTAAGTGCGAGAAACGTTGGGTGAAGACCACCGACGGCAAGCAGATGCTCGTGTGGGTGATCCTTCCTCCCAACTTCGACGAGAGTCAGAAGTATCCCACTCTGCTCTACTGCCAGGGTGGTCCCCAGAGTGTAGTGAGCCAGTTTTGGAGCTACCGCTGGAACTTCCAGCTGATGGCCTCGGAGGGTTACATTGTGGTTGCTCCCAACCGTAGGGGTCTTCCCTCGTTCGGTCAGGAGTGGCTCGACCAGATCTCGGGCGATTACAGCGGTCAGAACATTCGCGACTACCTCTCGGCTATCGACAGCGTGTCGGCCGAGCCTTGGAGCGACGAGAATCGTCTGGGTGCCGTGGGCGCAAGCTATGGTGGCTACTCGGTCTACTATCTCGCAGGTCACCACGAGGGCCGCTTCAAAGCCCTCATCTCCCACTGCGGTATCTACAACTTCGAGAGTATGTATGGCCACACCGAGGAGATGTGGTTTGTGAATAACGACTACGGCGGTGCCTACTGGGATGAGAAAAACCGCACAGCACAGCGTAGCTACCGCAACTCGCCCCACAAGGCAGCGGCTGCTTGGGATACCCCAATCCTCATCTTCACGGGTCTGAAAGACTACCGCATTCCTTACACCCAGAGCCTCGAAGCCTTCACTGCGGCTAAGTTGCAGGGTGTGCCTGCCAAGTTGGTTGCCTTCGAGAATGAGGCACACCAGGTGTTCAAACCCCAGAACTCGCTAGTGTGGAACAGGGAGTTCTTCGGCTGGCTGAATAAGTACCTCAAATAGTGGCTTTTGACCCTTGGCAACGAAAGGCGAAAATCAACCTTCGGTAGCGCATTAACAACAAGGAACGATTTGAAATTGATATAATGTATACAGCAGACAAGCGGGAGGGTAACCACCTCTGCGACATATTGTTCCGACTCTTTGGACACGCCAGCATAAGCATCTCCCACGCCGGTCGACACATTTACGTTGACC
>JAFYRC010000078.1 GCA_017547065.1 Tidjanibacter sp. | reverse complement strand
TTGAAAATTGAAAATTATATGAAACGTAACCTTTTTGTGATTAGTGTGGTGGTGGCATTGTTCGTGTCGCTCACCAACGCCTCGGCCCAGAGCAAACGCTACACCGTGTTGTTCTACAATGTGGAGAACCTCTTTGACACCATTCAGGACCCCACGATCTACGACACCGAGTTTATCCCCAGTGGCGTGAAGCAGTGGAACACGACAAAGTATTACAAAAAACTCAACAACCTCGAGAAGGTATTCTACTCCATCACCGAGCAGAACCGCGCCTACCCCACCGTTATTGGTGTGAGTGAGGTGGAGAACCGCAACGTATTGGAGGACATCGCCTCGTTGCCCAAGCTCCAAAGGGCAAACTACCAAATCTGCCACTACGACGGCCCCGACGCCCGTGGTGTGGATGTGGCTTTCTTCTACCGCCCCGACCAGTTCAAGTATGAGGGTAGCGAGAGCATCAAGGCAAACATCCCCGGCGCAAGGCCCAACTTCCGCACCCGTGATTTGCTGGGTATGTGGGGTACGATTGACGGCGAGCCTTTCTACTTTATGGTGAGCCACTGGCCCAGCCGTAGGGGTGGCCAGAGTGCTTCGGCTTTCCTGCGTGAGGGCTTGGGTGCACAGATTAGGAGCATTGCCGACTCGGTATTGAGGGCCAACCCCAAGACCAAGTTTGTGGTGATGGGCGACTTCAACGACGACCCCGGCGACAAGAGCGTGTCGGAGTACCTCGGTGCAAAACTCAAAAAGGAGAAACTCAAAAAAGGCGACCTGTGGAACCCCTACTGGCAGATGCACAAGGATGGCTACGGTACGCTGGTCTACAACGACCTGTGGAACCTCTTCGACAACATCGTTGTGAGCGAGAACATCGCCAACCCCGAGCGTGGCTCGCTGGGTATCTGGAAACCTGCCAAGGCTGAGTACTATGGCAATATCTTCAAGGGCGAGTTCCTCTTCCAGAAGGAGGGACAATACAAGGGTTATCCCCTGCGTACCTACAGCGGTAACAACTTCCAGGACGGCTTCTCCGACCACCTTCCCGTCTACATCTTCCTTGTGAAATAAGAAAAGAGAGAAAACGAAATATATAATTCAAGCAAAGTAAACCTATGAAAAAGTTTCTTACAACACTGCTCCTCACCCTGTGTGTTGCAGCCACTGCAATGGCGCAGGCAAAGGTGGGAGCAATCACCGGTAAGGTGGTATCTCGTCAGGGACGTGAGCCTATCGAAATGGCTACCGTGAGCCTTGGAGATAAGACCGTGAAGACCGCAGCCGACGGCTCGTTTACCTTCACAAACCTTCCCTATGGCACCATGACCCTCGAGATTGAGGCCATCGGCCACCAGCCTTCGAGCGTTAACGTGAAGGTAGACAGGGAACTCAAAGATCTCAACTACATCACCCTTGCTGTTGCCTTGGAGGCTATCAACAACGACTTCCTCGACGACAGCTCCTTCGTGGAGTTCGATAGCGACCTGGCAAACGAGTCGCAGTCGACCCCCGTGTCGCTGAGCGCATCGAAGGATGTGTTCAACAACATCGCAGGCTATAAGTTTGGCGCACTCCGCTTCCGCACCCGTGGTTACGACCAGAACACCGAGGTTATCTACCTCAATGGTGTGGAGATGACCGACGCAAATAGCGGTAACGGCACCTGGTCGTTGTGGAGCGGTCTGAACGAGGCCACCCGCAACCAGGAGTCGACCTACGCAACCTCGGTTGGTACAAGCGGTGTGGGCGGTATCAACGGTACCACCAACATCCTCGCTAGGGCTTCGCAGATGCGTCAGGGCTTCCGCGCAAGTGCTGTAACTTCGAGCGGTAGCTACCGCCACCGTGTTATGGCCACCTACGCCAGCGGTTTCCAGGACAATGGTTGGTCATATGCCGCAAGTATGTCGGCCCGTTTGGGTGGTAACGACTTCGTGGAGGGCGTCAACTACAACGCTTGGGCCTACTTCCTCTCGGCTGAGAAACGCATCAACAGCCAGAACCAGATCGCCTTCACCTTCTTTGGTGTTCCCACCGAGAGGGGCGCACAGATGGCGGCCACTGACGAGGCCATGGCTTTGGCCGGTTCGTGGTGGTACAACCCCAACGTGGGTGTGCAGAACGGCAAGTTGCGTAATGCACGTGTAAGGAGCTACCACGAGCCCGTGGCTATGGTTAACTACTTCTACACTCCCGACGACAAGACCAAGATTACCGCAGCAGCTTCGTTCCGCTTTGGTCAGAACGGCTACTCGGCTCTCGACTGGAACGGTGCAGCCGACCCCCGTGCCGACTACTACCGCAACCTGCCCAGCTACTGGGATAAGAAGGGCGACACCGACCACCGCAACCAGTTGCAGAAGGCGTGGATTGACAACCGCGAGAAGATGATGTACATCGACTTCGACAAACTCTACAACGTCAACTACAACTCCAACACCGCCAATGGCGACCGTCCTACCTTGCAGCACCCCAATGTGGGTAATGGTGTGGAGGAGAGCGTGAATGGTCTCAACCGCTCGCGCTACATCATCTCCGAGCGTCACACCGACCAGAGGGACTTCCGCCTCAAATTGCAGGCCGACCGCACCATCAGCAACCGTGAGAGCGTGGTGGGTGGTATCGACTTCCGTCGCAACCGCACCGAGTACTACACCTCGATTAAGGACCTCCTGGGTGGTGACTACTGGGTGAACATGGACAACTTCGCAGAGAGGGATCTCCACGCTGCAGACGAGCGCCGCATCACCATCAACGACCTCAACCGCACCGACAATTACATCGTTGGCGAGGGTGATAAATATGGTTATGACTACTATGCTCACTCGACCGTTGGTAAACTCTGGAGTGCCTACAACCTCCGCATGGGCCACTACAAGCTGGCTCTCGCAGGCGAGGCTTCCTACACCTCCTTCTGGCGTGAGGGCCTCTACAAAAAAGGCCTCTTTGAGGATAACTCCTTCGGCGATAGCGAGCACCTCAACTTCTTTGGCTACATCGCCAAGGCAAACTTCACCTACGAGCCCACAGGCTCCACCAGCCTCCAACTCTCGGCTGTGGCACAGCAAAACGCACCCTACTTCCAGGACGCTTTCGTGTCGCCCCGTACTCGCAACACCGTAACTCCCAATCTCACCACCGAGAAGGTTATGAGCTTCGATGCTGCATACACTTATA
>JAFYRC010000077.1 GCA_017547065.1 Tidjanibacter sp. | reverse complement strand
CACTCCACCACCTCCAGACCGGCATCGATGTGACGACGAATCGTGAGTGAACCGTCGCCTACTTCGACCACCTCCTCGGCATAGGTTACCTGTGGCAGCGAGAGTTTCTCGGCCACCTGCGGACCAACCTGGGCCGTATCACCATCAATGGCTTGACGACCGGCTACGATCAGATCGGGGTTGAGTTTGCGCAGGGCGCAGGCAAGCGCGTAGGAGGTAGCTAATGTATCCGAGCCGGCAAATTCTCGGCCCGAGAGCAGATAGCCCCCATCGGCACCACGATACATTGCTTCGCGAATAATGTCGGCAGCGCGTTGTGGACCCATTGTGAGCAAATGCACTTTCGTTCCCGGGATGCGATCCTTGAGGTTTAATGCAAGCTCTAGCGCATTGAGATCCTCTGGATTAAAAATAGCCGGCAGAGCGGCACGGTTTACCGTACCCTCTGCCGTCATTGCATCTTTGCCGACTTGTCGTGTGTCTGGCACTTGTTTGGCCAGCACGACAATGTTCAAAGCATTCATATGATTTGTTTTTCGTGACTTATCGGATCACCGTTTCGTCGCGGTCGGGACCCACCGAGATCACCTTGACGGGAACGCCTGTTTCGCGCTCAATAAACTCAACATAGGTTTTGAATGCTGCAGGGAACTCCTCATAGGTGCGGCACTTGCGCAGGTCGCACTGCCAACCTTCGAAGTCGGTGTAGATCGGTTCTACGTTCTCCTCGATCGAGAAGGGGAACTCCTCGGTCTTCTCTCCGTTTACGTTATATGCGGTCGCTACACGAATCGTGTCGAAATCGTTCATGACATCCGACTTCATCATGATGAGCTGCGTAACGCCGTTGATCATGATCGAGTACTTCAGCGCTACGAGGTCGAGCCAACCGCAACGACGCTCGCGTCCCGTCACTGCACCATACTCGTGACCGATGCGACGTAACGTGGCACCCGTCTCGTCAAAGAGCTCCGTGGGGAACGGACCACTACCAACACGTGTGCAGTAGGCCTTGAAGATGCCGAATACCTCTCCGATGCGGTTAGGGGCGATACCCAAACCGGTGCAAGCGCCGGCGCAAACCGTGTTTGATGAGGTAACAAAGGGATACGAACCAAAGTCAACGTCGAGCAGTGTTCCCTGAGCACCCTCGGCCAGAACACTCTTGTCGGCCTTCAGGGCGTTGTTTACAAACCACTCGCTATCAATAATCGGGAACTGCTTGAGATACTCTACGGCCTCAAACCACTCCTGCTCCAAGGCCGTGATGTCGTACTCGTAGTTCAGGCTCTTGAGGATCTGCTCGTGGCGTGCCTTGGCTTGAGCATAGATCTCCTTGAAGTTTGGACTCAGCAGATCTCCTACGCGCATACCGTTACGGCTCACCTTATCTGTGTAGGTAGGACCGATACCTTTACCCGTGGTGCCAATCTTGGCGCTGCCTTTGGCGGCTTCGTAAGCGGCATCCAACATACGGTGAGTAGGCAGAATCAGGTGCGCCTTCTTCGAAATCGAAAGCTGCTTTTTCAGGTCGTGACCGCTGGTAGCCAGCTCCTCAGCCTCCTTGCGGAAGAGGATGGCGTCGAGAACCACACCACCGCCGATGATATTGGCTTTACCTCCCTGGAAGATACCCGAAGGGATCGAGCGAAGTACATACTTCTCACCGTTGAACTCCAGCGTGTGGCCGGCGTTCGGACCGCCTTGGAAGCGGGCTACTACCTCGTAGTTCGGAGTCAATACATCGACTACCTTGCCTTTACCTTCGTCGCCCCATTGCAGGCCGAGGATCACATCTACTTTTTTCATTGTGTTGAAAT
>JAFYRC010000076.1 GCA_017547065.1 Tidjanibacter sp. | reverse complement strand
GGCACCTCCTCGGGGTGTCCTTTGGTGTTACGCCCGCCCGAGGCTGATTGTTGTGCACACAAAAACAAAACGCCCCCGCTATCGTTCGGATAGCAGGGGCGTTTCATTAATAGATTGTATCTCTACAAACCGTTGGTACCCAGCTTTTTATACTTGGCATAGAGGGTGTTGTAGATGGCGTGACGCTCGGCGTTGGGAGTGTACTCTGCATCGAAGCCCGACGACATGGCCTGCTGTGCAGCCTCGATGTTGGGGTAGATGCCTGCAATCACGGCTGCATACATTGCTGCGCCCAGAGCACAAGCCTGCTCGCTGCGAACAACCTTGATGGGTACACCGATAACGTCTGCCATGGTCTGCATCACAAACCTCGACTTCTTGCTGATACCACCCACTGCGAGGATACCCTCAATCTTTACGCCCTCTTCGAGCATGCGCTCGTTGATAGCCCTCGAACCGAAGGCGGTAGCCTCCACCAGAGCTTTGAAAATCTCGGGAGCGGTGGTGGCGAGAGTCAGACCATAGATGGAGCCCTTCTGGAGGGGGTCAGCGTCGGGAGTACGACGGCCGTTGTGCCAGTCGATAGCCACGAGGTCGTTCTCGGTGAGGGGTAAGTTCTCTGCCTCGGCGGTGAGGGCTGCGAGGATTTTGTCCTCTGCCTCGGGGGTGTCGGAGAGGGTGCGAAGGCTCCAGCCAAGCAACCTCTTGTACCAAGCGTAGATGTCGCCAAAGGCCGACTGACCAGCCTCGAAACCAATCTTACCGGGAACTACCGAGCCGTCAACCTGACCGCAAATACCACGCACGGCCTTAGCGCCCACGCTCTCGTAGTCGGAGATGATGATGTCGCAAGTGGAGGTACCCATAACCTTCACCTGTACGTTGTTGGAGATGCCGGCGCCCACTGCACCAATGTGGCAGTCGATTGCGCCAACGCCTACGGCGACACCCTCGTTCAGACCGAGAATCTCTGCCCACTCGGCAGTAAGACCGCCCACGCAGTGGTCGGCAGTGTAGGTCTCGGCGGAGAATGTGTCGCGCATGTCGGCGAGCTTGGTGTCGAGCTTCTCGGCAAATGCCCTCGAAGGAAGTCCGCCCCACTCCTCGTTCCACATCACCTTGTGGCCTGCAACGCAACGGCTACGAGCGATGGTCTCGGGACGAATGTTGCCCACGAGCAGACCGCTGATCCAGTCGCAGTGCTCCACCCACGAGTAGGCTTTCTGACGGATGGCCTCGTTGCGACGAAGGATGTGCAACACCTTCGACCACGCCCACTCACACGAGTAGGTGCCACCCGAATATTTTGTGTAGTCCACCTCCCACGAGTGGGCCAGAGCGTTAATCTCGTCGGCCTCGGCGATGGAGGTGTGGTCTTTCCAGAGTACGAACATTGCATCGGGATCCTCTGCAAACTCGGGCAACAGTGCCAGGGGGGTACCTGTGGTGTCCACGATTGCGGGGGTCGAAGCGGTGGTGTCGAACGAAAGGCCTACAACGTTCTGGCGCACCTCCTCCGAGCAGCGGCTCAGGGCGTCGGTTACAACAAAGGTGAGCGAGTCGATGTAGTCTTGGGGGTGCTGGCGATACTGGTTCTCTTTGGGTACGCAGTAGTCGCCCTGTTTCCAGCGGCGGTAGAACGATACGCTTGTTGCGAGTTCTTCTCCTGTGGCGGCGTCAACAACGAGTGCCCTTACGGAATCGCTGCCGAAATCAATGCCGATAACGAATTTTTTGTTCTCCATTTTGGTGGTGAATTTGAATTTATTTTTGTGTTTTTTTGAACTTTATGCTCGGTTTGTAGTGCTTTTTCGGCGATAGTTGAACGATTATCGCAAAAGGTGTAAAAAAAGTGATTAAATATTTTGTGCGTTAAATCGTTTTAATTATCTTTGCAAAAATATATATATATTTTGTAATTACAAAATTGTTGCAACAAAAGGTGTTTGAAAAAGCCAAATAAGCTCGAATGGTAGAAAAGCACTATACGATAAAGGACATCGCGCGCGAGGCAGGAGTTTCGCCCGCGCTTGTGTCGTTTGCTCTCAACAACAAGAATGAGAATGGTTCGATGCGCTATAAGGTGAACAAGGATACAGCCAAGAGGATCCTTGATATTGCCAAGGCGCACAACTACAAACCCAACAATGCAGCACGCAGTCTGCGCCTGCGCCGAAGCCGTACCATTGGTGTTATTCTTTCGGATATTTCCAACGATTTCTTTTCGGGTATTGCACGAAGGATTGAGAACGAGGCCTTTCAGGCCAACTACTCCGTGCTGTTTGGTTCCACTGATGAGAATGCCGAAAAATTGGAGTTGATCATTAACACCTTCCTGGATAATGGCGCGGATGGACTCATCATTGTGCCCTGCGAGAATAGTGAGGGTGTGATTGCCCGCCTGGCCAAACGTCAGATACCCATGGTGCTGCTTGATAGGGATGTGGATGTGGCCGATGTAAACAAGGTGCTTTTGGATAATGAACTGGCGGCCAAGATGGCTGTGCAGAGGCTCTGTGAGAATGGTCGCAAGAGTGTGGCCATGGTGTCCTACAAGATGGAGCTTTCCAATATTCGCCACCGCGAGAGTGGTTATGTAGATAGTGTATCGGAGCAGGGTGGTGTACCCAAGGTTTACCGCGCCGACTATTCCAATCTGGAGGAGTCGGTGAAGGAGGTTATTGAGGCTGTTGAGGCCGACGGTGCCGATGCGATTCTGTTTGCAACCAACAGCCTTTCGGTTGCGGGTATCAAGGCGCTGGGTAAGCGTGGTGCCTCCATTCCGGAGGATGTTGCTGTGGTGGCATTCGATGGTAGCGAGGTGTTTGACCTCTTCCCAACCTCCATTGCCTACATTAAACAGCCCATTGAGGATTTTGCCCACACGGCCCTCGGGTTGGTGATTGACCAGATTGACAATCCCGAGTTGGAGAAAAAGACCGTATTACTCAGCCCCGAAATCATTGGCGGTGAGTCGCTTGGCGGAGAGTAACGGGAGAGGCTGAAACATAATCCGTAGCCCCGAAGGGGGTGTGCGGAATGAGATATTTTATTTTTTTTTGACGCGAAAACAGATAAAACAAGAATATAAATTACTAACTAAATCGATTTAACGATGAGTTTAATCAAAAAAATCGCGCTCGTTGCGCTCTGCTCTACGTTCCTGGTGGGTGCGTGGGCCCAAGAAGGTGCCACTTGTAATGTGGTTAAATACAACAACCCCGACTTGGTTGTAGACCTCGGTGTTGGTTTGTGGGGTATTCCAATTCCCACCGACTATGATGGCGATGGTCTTACAGACCTGATCGTGTCGTGCCCCGACAGGCCCTACAAAGGTCTTTATCTCTTCCGCAATGTCGGCACGCTCGACAAACCTCTTTTCAGCAAGGCAAAACAGCTCGACGCCAAAGGTCCCAACAACATCAAGCTCTCTGTGGTTGATGGTGTTGAGTATGTGCTTTCGGCAGGTAAGGAGTGGACCTCCTTCAACAAGAAGAGGTTTAAAGCTCCCAAGGATATCGTCTATACCGGCGAGGTGCTGGGTGCAACCTACAAAAAGTCGCGTTCCAATATGTGGAGCTATG
>JAFYRC010000075.1 GCA_017547065.1 Tidjanibacter sp. | reverse complement strand
CTCGTGGGAAGCCACGGCCGACAAACTTCAGGAGCTTTATCAGGGTCTAACGACTAACGACTAACGTCAACCGTCAACCGTCTACCGTCAACCGTCTACCGACAAACAGACGCCCCCGCCCTTCGGGCACCCCCTCTAACTTAGAGGGGGAATATCCCTTTCCTGCTCTTTCTGCTCTTTCTTGCCCTTTCTGCCCTTCAACCGTTTGTCGTTAGACGTTAGACGTTAGTCGTTAGACCCTGATAAAGCTCCTGAAGTTTGTCGGCCGTGGCTTCCCACGAGAAGCGGGAGCGTTCACGGGCTATGCCCTCGCGGTAGCGGGAGAGGTTATCGCCCTCGTAGGCCTTCGCTATGGCGTCCGCAACACTACGTGCGCTCACCTCTGCAAGCAGGCCCACAACGTCATTGGGCACAATCTCCTCCAAGCCGCCAACCTTCGTGACTACCATAGGCACCCCAAAGGCGTAGGCCACCTGTGTGACGCCACTCTGCGTGGCCGACTTATAGGGCAGGGCAACCATATCAGCCACCGAGAACCACTCGCCCACCCTCTCGTCGGGCACAAAGTCGGTGTGCATCACAACGTCATCCGCCAATCCAAGCCTGGCAATCTGCTCCGTATATTTCGTACCGTCGCCATAAACCTCGCCCACAACAAGCAACCTACGTCCCTTGGTTTTACCCTCCGCTTTGAGCAGTGCCCAAGCATCGAGCAGTATATCGAGTCCCTTATAGTCGCGGATGTAGCCAAAGAACATCACATAGCCCACCTCGGGGTCAAGGCCCAAACGCACTGCGGCCTCCGTGCGTGGCAGGGGCTGGCCGTAGGTGTCGAAGAGTGGGTGGGGCGAGAAGAGCGCAGGGGCGTCGGGTCGGTAGGTGCGGAGGTCTTTGTGCACTGCCTCCGACATATAGATAAATCCATCGCACGCGCGCAGGAAGTATTGATTGAGCGGTCGGTCGTAGAAGTGTGGCTCGTGGGGAGTGATGTTGTCGAGATGCACGGCAACCTTCGTGTGGCCATTCTTGCGGGCCAGTCGGCAGATGGTACCGAAGCAGGGTGCCATCAGGGGGGTCCAGTATTTGAGTACCACCAGGTCGGGCCTCTCCCTGCGGAGCCTACGGCCCACGCGCAACCACGAGAGCGGGTTCACGGTGCTCACCTCGCGGGTGATGTGCAGGTCAGCGGGCGCCTCGCCCGTGCGGAACTGGCTCTTACCGGGGAACAACAGACGCGGGTACTGCAACGAGAAGGTCTTAATGTTCACCTCGTTGCCTCTTCCCTGAAACACCCTCGCAAGGGTTTCTATGATTGTCGCCAGCCCACCCCTATACGGATACGCAGGACCAATGAATGTAATTTTCATTTGAATTGAGAATTGAGAATCGAGAATTGAGAATTATTTTCCCATCTCAACCTCATTTATTGGTCTTACTACTTTTAATTATTGATGTTAGCAACGAAATCAATTCATCTAAATCACCAAATAGGGAGTCGTGTTCCTCTTTGTTTATGATTTCCGAACCAAACAACACGTCCAACCAATACTCTGTTTCATCTGCCTCTTTAAGAGCTATTGATAATTTGTGTACGAAATCTTCCTTACTTTG
>JAFYRC010000074.1 GCA_017547065.1 Tidjanibacter sp. | reverse complement strand
GTGGCGACGAATGCTTGTTTCGTTGCCGGTGTTGCAGAACTTACGCCACATGTAGTGGTCGTTGAAGCCGTTGTCGGCCTTCAAACAAGGATAGGGAGTTGTCTTGGTGTCGTAGGCGATACGATACTGATAGGTCACGTTGTCCTTACCCACAAACAGTGCCCAGGGGCGAATGATGCTTGCCTCCAAGCGGGGGTCACGGTTGGCAAAGAGGTTGTTAACTGCCGCCTCGTTGCTCCACGAGAAGTTGGGGTAGGCATTCCACGAGAAGGTCGAGCCGTCCTTGTTGAGGTAGGCGTTGGCCAGATAGATTGTGGGGATGGAGGTGTTCGTGCCGGAGCAGTTGGCCGAACGGTTGTTGTAGAGCAGGTCGATGTAGCTACCCGAGCCGTAGGTGTCCAGACAGCTGATAACAAAGACATACTCGTCGTTGTTCTCGCCTGCGAGGGTGAACATCTTGCCATAGTCGTCATACAGCGAGTAGGGCTCCTCGGCCTCCTCGTTGTCCTTCATCATCTGTGCGAATACCTCCACTGCCTGGGCATATTGGTCGGCATAGAGATAGACCTTACCCAGCATCGCGAGTGCTGCGGCACGGTTGGCACGACCCTTTTCGCTCGAACGCCAGGGAAGGTGCTCTGCGGCCCACGAGAGATCCTCAATCATCAGCGCACGCACATCGGCAGGTGTCGAACGTCCCTTGAAAGCGTCGTCGTAGGCGGGCATTTCGTCATAGAGAGGAATGCCGATATCCTCGGCTTTGTGTCCGCTGTAGAAGGTCAGCAGGTCGAAGTAGTAGAACGCACGCAGGAAGCGCACCTCGGCCAGATAGGTGTCCCTCTTATCCTCCTTCATCTCCACGTTGGGGATGTTGGCGATAGCGAGGTTTGCATACTGCACGCCGAGGTAGTCGGCTTGCCACTTGGTCGAGAAGACGGCATAGCCGGTGGTTGCGGTGTTGTAGCAGAAGTAGCGCTGACCCAACTCGTCGAAACCCGACGCCATCAGGAATGCATACTCGGTGTAGGCATCTGTGAGTGCATTGCGCGAATAGCTTCCCTTCTTGGTCATTACGCTGTATGCGGCGGTCACTCCGAGGTCCACGTGTTCCTCGGTTTTCCACATACCGTTGGAGCCAATGCCATCCACGGGATAGGTATCCAAGAAGTCGGTGCAAGAGAAGCACATGGCTGCAATGCCCGACAGTAGAATAAGTTTATTGATAGTTTTCATATCTTATTTTCTCCTTTCTCTCTTCGGTTTAGAATGTTACACTCACGCCCACCATAAAGCGTTTCATATTGGGGTAGTTGCTTGTGCTGCCTGTTTCGGGATCGAGTCCCTCGAAGGCGGTCAGTGTGAAGAGGTTTTCGCCCGTAACGTAGATGCGTGCGCGGGAAACGAGCGGTTTGAGCCACCTCTCGGGCAGAGAGTAGCCGAGGGTGAGGTTGCGCAATTTGAGGTAGGAACCATCCTGCAACCAGTAGTCGTTGTTGGCGGTGTTACGACCTCCGTCGTCGGTGGTCAGGGCGGGAATGGTGCTGTCCTGATTGGTCACGCTCCACGCATCGAGGAACTTGGTGTTGATAGCCGAGCCGTTGCGAATAACGTTGGTGTACCAAGTGCTGTTGAGATACTGACTCACACCTGCCACGCCGCTCAACAGGGTGGAGAAGTCGAAACCTTTCCACTCGAAGGCCAAGTTCAAACCGAAGAAGTGCTTGGGTGCCGAAGTGCCCTTAATCACTCGGTCATCGTCGTTGATGATTTTGTAACCCTTCTCGCCGGGCTTCTGCTGGTCTTTGTAGATGAAGTCGCCGGGGTGGGGAGTGGAGGGGTAGAATACATAGCCATCGGCCAACATACGGTCGATTTTCTCCTGGGTGGCGATACACTCAACCTCCCTCACATAGTAGCTCCAAATGCTGTATCCTTCGAGCAGAATCTTCTGATTCGAGTAGGCCGCAACGTCGCCCTGATATTTGAGCACCTTGTTGGTTACATAGGAGTAGTTACCCGAGATGGAGTAGTGCAGGTCGCCGATTTTGTCGTTCCAGCCGGCCTCCAACTCAATACCTCGGTTGCGCACGGCACCCACGTTACGCACGGGAGCGGTCATGTCGCCCAATACATAAGGAATGGTTGTGCGCACAAGGATGTCGTCGGTGAGTTTGTCGAACAGGTCAACCGACACATTGAGGCGGTTGTGTGCCAATCCGAGATCCACACCGAGGTTGGTCATTGTTGTTGTTTCCCATTTGAGGTTGCTGTTGACGATTGCCGAGATACCGGCACCGGTTACGGCCGTGTCGCCAAAGACATACTGCATACGCTGGTAGATGAGCTGAGTTGCGTAGTCGCCCACGGCGTTGTTACCCAACTGACCCCACGAAGCCCTCACTTTGAGGTTGTCCAAACCCTCAATATCCTTCATGAAGTTCTCCTCCGAGAGCCTCCACGCTGCCGAGAAGGAGGGAAAATATCCCCAGCGGTTGCCCTTGGCAAACCTCGACGAACCGTCGGCACGCATGTTAGCCTCCAAGATGTAGCGTCCTTTGTAGTCGTAGTTGAGCCTACCGAAGAACGACATCACGGCGTTGTCGGTGGAGGTACCGGTGATTTTCGAGGGAGTTGTGGCTGCATTAAGCACGGGGGTGTCGGAACTCAACACGTCCAGAGCCTGAATGTAGCTATTGTGTGAATAGTTGTATTCTTGGTTGTAACCAGCCGTCATCGAAAGGTTGTGGGAGTCGTTGTCCGGCAGGATATCCCATTGGAGGAAACTCTCGCCGATGAGCGAGTGCTGACGCGAGTAGGTCTCCGAGAGCTGGTGTGAAGTGGTACCAATCTGCACCAAGATAGCCTCGTTCTTGAAGTCCCAGTAGTTGATGTCGGTGTAGTTCATTTGCAAGGTGTGGCTGTAGCCGCCCGAGACTGCAAAGTTGGAGATGAGCTTCAACGTTGGGGTGAACTCCAACTCGAAGCCCAACTTACCACTCGCTTTGGTGGTGTTGGTTGTCTTGTCGTAGGAGGCCAGTGCGGCGAAGATGTTGCCTGCCTGCACGTTACCACCGGGAGCCCACTCGCCACCGAAACGTCCGTCGGGGTGCACGGGGAGTGTACCTGGTGAGGAGTTACCCAAGGAGCTCATCGTGGTCGACACGTCAATACCGGTCTGCACACCGTGGAAACCGTTTAAATTGAGGTTTACTCGGAGCCAGTCGGTAACCTTTGCGGAGAGGTTCGTACGGAGGCTGTAACGGTCATAGCCGGTTTTTTGGATTGTACCATTGTTGCCGAGGTAGCCAATCGAAAGCAGATATTTGGCCGTTTCATTACCGCCCGAAGCCTGCACGTTGTGCTCCTGGATGGTGGCGGGCTTGAAAGTTACATCAAACCAGTCGGTATTGGGATAGATAATGGGGTTTTTCTCCGAGTTCTCGGCCCACTCCTTGATGATTGTGCTGTGGAATGGGGCCACGTTACCTGCGTTGAGTGATGCGGCGTTGATGGTCTGCATGTAGGTCACGTAGTCGCTCACTACGTCGATGGGCACGGCCACGTGCTGCACACCGGCGCGTCCGTTGTAACTAACCTTCGACTTTCCGCTCTGACCGCTCTTGGTGGTAATCAGAATCACACCATTTGCAGCCCTCGAACCATAGATGGCCGACGAGGCAGCGTCTTTCAGGATAGACATTGTGGCCACATCGTTGGGGTTTACGTCGTCCATCGAGCCGATGATACCGTCGATAACCACCAGAGGAGCGGAGTTGTTGAGCGTTCCGACACCACGAATGGTAACCGACGCTGCATCCGCACCGGGCTCGCCCGACGACTGGGTGGCCAACACACCTGCCGACACGCCTTGCAGACCTGCCGAGAGGTTCGTAAGGGCTCGCTTCTCGCCCGCATCCTCAAAGTTCACCGAGGCTACCGAGCCGGAGAGGTTGGCCTTCTTCTGTGTACCATAGGCCACAACCACCACCTCGTCCATCACGCTGGTCGACTCTTTCAACACAACGTCGATTTTTGTGCGGCCGGCCACCTGCTGCGACTGGTCCTCACAACCGAGGTAGGAGAATGTGATGATATCGTTGGGGCTTTTGATGGTCAGCGTGTAGGAGCCGTCAATGTAGGTGGTAGTACCATTGGTGGTACCCTCCACAAAGACACTCGCACCGATGATGGGGCTACCGCTTGAATCGGTAACAACACCCGTAATGACAAGCTGACTGGTTGGTTTGTCGGCAGTGGCTGCTTTCTTTGCAACTGCTGCTTTTTTCGACAAGGTTACCTGCTTGTCGGCCGAGATGGAGTAGTCAATTCCCAGTCCCTCAAACAGATTGTCGAGGATTTGGGTGATGCTCTGACCACTGGCATCAATGCTCACAACCTTGTTCATGTTGGGCAGTTCGCTGCTGTAGAAGAAACTATATCCGCTCTGTTTCTCCACCAGCACCAACGCCTCCTTCAAGGTCATCTTGCTAACGCTCACGGAGAGTTGTGCCGAAGCCGAAGCCGCAAAGCACGCAACCGCCACCGCGAGGGCTAACAGACGTGTGGTAAATTTGCTGTTCATAGAAGTTTAGTTATGTTTTGAAAATATTATATTGTTTCCTTGCTGTCGGTAGGTTACGGGCGACGACTCCACAATCAAAGAGAGGATGTTGTGGAGTTCGTTGTTGCGCACCAGACCGTGATATTTGTAGGAGGTAATCTGTTCGTCCTTAAACTCAATCTCCACGTCGTACATCCTTTCCAGCAGGAGTGCCACCTGGGCAAGTGTTTCGCCCCTGAAAACAACCTCGTCGCGCAGCCAAGGCACGGCGTGCTCGGCGTTCTCCACGGGGGTTACACGCAGGGTGCGGTTGTTGCGGTCGAATGTGGAGCTGTTGTTGGGCGAGAGGGTGAGGGAGTTGCCTTCGGAGGCGGTGATGATTTTACCCTCCACGAGGGTTGCCACGATGCTGCTCTCGTCCTCATAGGCCCTCACATTGAATTTGGTGCCCAGGGCGGTAATGTCCACCTCGCTGGTCTTGACAATAAAGGGGATCTCCTCGTTGCGAGCCACATCAAAATAGGCCTCGCCGGAGAGCTGAATGGTACGTTCCTTGGAGTTGAAGGAGGATGTGTAGGAGATTTGGCTCTCGGAGTTGAGCCTCACACGGCTACCGTCGGGCAACACAATCGACGACTGCTCACCTCGCTCGGCCACCACAACGAAGGTCTGTTCCTCCACGTTGTGCTGTGCCACCTTGTAGCCCACAAAAGCCGCCACGGCAAACAGACACACCGCCGCTGCTACGCTCCACAGAGTGCGCAGGGTGCGACGCTGGTCGTGCCTCTTGAAATCTTCCAGGGCCGACACGCGGCTCATGATGTCGTTGTGCATACGCTGACGCTGGTCGTCCGACATGGGTGTGTGTTCCACCTCCCAGTGTGAGCGACTGTATGCATCGAAGATTTGTGCGCCCTCCTTTGTCGAAAGCGCATCGAGGGCCTGATTTTCCTCCTGTGTGGAGTGTCCCTCGTATAGTTTATCGAGCATCTCGAAATATACTTTCCTTTTATCCATAACAACATAAATACCCACGAGAAGGCTTTTTCCTTACACGCGGGTAAAATTTATCTCACTTTTTTTGTTTGGATTTTCTGTGAGTCGGAGAACTCTCGCCTACAAGAACGGGGCGAGCTTGCGACGCATCGCGGCAGTTACTCGTCCGAGCTGTGTTTCCACGGTCTTGACCGATATGCCCAGAGCGTTGGCAATCTCACTGGTGGTCATGTTCTCTTCGCTACTCATTTTGTAGATTCGGCGACGACTTTCGGGCAAACTTACCACCACCTTCTCAATCTCCTGGCGTAGCATACTCACGTTCACATCGCTGAGTGTGTAGTTGAGTGCACCCTCGGCCGAGTGGGCCACAAAGTCGGCATAGCGCGAGGCGGAGAGTCGGCGACGAGTTTCGTTGTAGGTAGCATTGCGTGCCACAACGTAGAGGTAGGCGGCGAAGTTGTCTTCGGGACGTAGTCGGGCGTGGTGTTCCCACACCTTCATGAAACAATACTGCGTGATATCCTCGGCGACGGTTTGATTGTGCGACATGGAGAGCACATACCCATAGACCCTATCAACATATTTTTGATAGAGTGCCGAAAAGGCCTGTTTACTTCCGCCTATGAGTTGGAGAAGGAGTATGTAGTCTTCGGTCATAAAAAAGTAGTAGTTGCCACAAAGTTACGTCTATTTTCCGAATAAATTGCACGGCTCTGTAAGGAAAAAAACATTTTGTGGGTATATTTGTATGTTGGACCGAAACTAGTAAATTATATAAATAAGTATAGTAAGCAATGAAGAACTCGGTAGTAAAGCAGGTGTTGTTGGTTGCAGTGGCCCTTGTGTGGACGCTGACGGCCGCAGCGAAAGTGACCCTACACCCCATCTTTGGGGATAATATGGTGCTCCAGCGTGAGTGTCAGGTGCGCATTTGGGGTGAGGCCGACGCCAACTCAAAGGTCGTATTGAAGGCCTCGTGGGAGAAGAAGAGCGCCTCTCACACCACCACAGCCGATGCCGCTGGCCGCTGGTCGATGATGGTGCCAACGCCCCAGGCAGGTGGCCCCTACGAGCTTAAGGTTGCGTGTGGCGCAGACGAACTGACGATTGAAAACGTACTCATCGGCGAGGTGTGGCTCTGCTCTGGTCAGTCGAATATGGAGATGCCCGTCAAGGGTTTCAACAACCAGATGGTCGAGCTGTCGGCCGAAACCATTATGGGTGCCAAAGAGAGGGTGCCCATTAGGATGTGTACACTCAAACACTTCACCGCCAAGACACCCCAATACGCTTGTCGCACAAACGGCTGGCTGACCAACACTCCCGAGTCGGTGGCCTCCACAAGTGCCACGGCCTATTTTTTTGCTAAACATCTCCAAGAGGTGCTCGAAGTGCCCGTGGGAATAATCGTTTCCGCTTGGGGTGGAACGATGGTGGAGTCGTGGATGTCGAAAGAGAGGCTCTCCGAGTTTGAGGGCGTGGATCTCTCGCACCTCGATAACGCCAACAAGGAGGAGCGCCCCCAGGATAAACCGTCTATGATTTACAACGGAATGATTGCCCCCTTGGAGCCTTTTACTATCAAGGGCTTTCTGTGGTATCAGGGCGAGTCGAACCGCCACAACCCTGAGCAGTACCGCTGGATGATGAAGAGCTTTGCCGAGCAACTGCGCGAGGGGTGGGGTAGTGCGGAACTTCCGTTCTTCTATGTGCAGATTTCGCCCTACAAATACGACGGCCCCGATATGTTCTCGGGCGCAATGATTCGCGAAGCGCAGATGCACAACCTCAAAGATATCCCCAATAGCGGTATGGTTGTGACGATGGACATCGGCGACGCCTGGTGCATCCACCCCGCCAAGAAGAGCGAGGTGGGCCAACGACTCGCGTGGCTTGCCCTCACGGACACCTACGGCCAAAAGTACATCTACTCCCACTCGCCCGTCTATGAGTCGGTGCGTTTCAGTGGTGGTAAGGCCTACGTGACCTTCGATGTGGAGGGCCTTTGCCTGGGCCCCTACGGACACAACGTTGAGGGCTTTGAGATTGCCGGCGAGGATAGGGTATTTTATCCCGCCAAAGCCTCCACCCAGAGGGCAAAGAATAGTGTGATGGTACACGCCCCCGAGGTGCCCAATCCCGTGGCTGTGCGCTACTGCTTCAAGAATGTGGCCGAGGCAACGGTGTTCAACAACTTTGGTCTTCCTGTGTCGCCTTTCCGTACGGACGACTGGCCCATCGCCCCATTGGCTAAGTAGAGAGTAAACGAAAAAAATATAAAGACTTATGATGAAGAAACTTTTTGTGCTATTGCTGGCCGGCCTTGCAACAACGCTGGCTGTGCAGGCAGGTAATGTTGAGGCCGTTAAAGCTTTGGCCGAGAGGGTTGTACCCTCGGTTGCCGATCGCTTTGAGTGGCGAGAGTTGCCCGCCAAGGGTGGCGACCGCTTCCGCCTCTACTCCGGCGAGAATGGTAAGATTGTCATTGAGGGTAACAATGCCGGCTCAATGGCGGTGGGCTTGAACCACTACCTCAAATACTACTGCCTTGTGGAGGTGTCGTGGTTTGCCCACGATGCGGTTGTTGTGCCCCAGCAACTCCCCGCAGTGGAGGGTGTTGTGGAGTCGAAGGCCCGTGTAGAGAACCGCTTTTTCCTCAACTACTGCACCTATGGCTACACAATGCCTTGGTGGGGCTGGAAAGATTGGGAAAGGCTCATCGACTGGATGGCCCTTAATGGCGTAAACCTCCCCTTGGCCATTACCGGTCAGGAGAGCATTTGGTATAAGGTGTGGAGCAAAATGGGCCTTTCGGACGAGCAAATCAGGGCCTATTTTACAGGTCCCGCCTTCCTGCCTTGGCACCGTATGATCAACATCGACCGCTGGCAGGGCCCCCTGCCTATGTCGTGGCTTGAGGGTCAGGAGGCGTTGCAGAAGCAGATTGTGGCTCGTGAGCGAGAACTCAATATGCACCCCGTGTTGCCCGCCTTTGCAGGCCACGTTCCTTCGGACTTGAAGGAGGTGCTTCCCGACGCGAAGATCACAACGCTGAAAAACTGGTCGCGCTTCCCCAGCGACTACGCCTGCTCCTACCTCGACCCCATGGATCCCGCCTTTGCAAAGATCCAGAAACTCTTCCTCGAAGAGCAGCGTAAGGCCTATGGTACCGACCACATCTATGGCGTTGACCCCTTCAATGAGGTTGTGCCCC
>JAFYRC010000073.1 GCA_017547065.1 Tidjanibacter sp. | reverse complement strand
TAGTAAATATAAAAAAGCGAGCGCAAATGTGCGCTCGCTTTTTATTTTACGAGATACTAATAGTGCACTATCGTGTAGGAAATTTTGTGCCACGCAAGGAGGTGAGTCCGCAGTTTACCGAGCGTAAATGAGGAACTCGCCTACCGCAGGGTGGTGCAAAATTTACACACAAGATGCGCTATTTCATAGCGTGATGATAGCCGTCGATTTTCTGCCAGCCACCACGAGTGAAGTCGGGCACCTCCACGGGAGCAGAGTTGTGCTCAATGGAGAGGGCACCCAGTTCGGCCAGACAGCACCACTCAGCAAGGTCATACACGTCCATATCGAGGGGCAGACCATTGCGCAAGCAGTAGACCAAGCGGTAGTCCATAATGTAGTCCATACCACCGTGGCCACCCACCCTCTTGGCAACCTCCTCGATGTCCTTCACGATGGGGTGTTTGTATTTCTCCATCAAGGCCTTCTTCACATCCTCGGGCACAAAGTTGTGCGAATTGAGATTGTCGAGCTCGGGAGCCGCATCAGAGGGAATCTCCTCGGGCTGGAAACAGTAGCCCTGTACGGGATACTTGTTAGCAAAGCCAGCGGTACCGGTGAGCTGGTACATACGTGAATAGGGCCTGGGGGTGAGCACATCGTGCTGGATGTGGATGGTCTTACCCTTCTCGGTGCGAATCATGGTCATCGTGTGGTCGCTCTGTGCGAATGTGGGACACTCCTCGCCGAGGTGTTTTTTGTAGGCCTTGGGGCCGTTCACAGCCTTGGTATCCATAGCCACGAGGGTTTTCATACGGTCGCCACGGTGGATGTCAAGCACCTGACACACGGGACCGATACCGTGGGTGGCGTAGATGTCGCCACGCGCGTGGGCATTGTATTTCAGGCGCCAGCTGTTCCAATACTCGCCCCAATACTCGTCGAGGTTGTGGATGTAGGCACCCTCAACGTGGAGCACCTCGCCGAAGAGGCCCTGCTGTGCCATGTTGAGTGTGGTGATTTCGAAGAAGTCGTAGACGCAGTTCTCGAGCTGAATGCAGTGCTTGCGGGTGCGCTCGGAGGTGTTGATGAGGGCCCAGATTTCGTCCATAGTCATCGCTGCGGGCACCTCTATGGCGACGTGCTTACCCTGCTCCATGGCATAGACACCCATCTTGGCGTGTGTCGACCAGTCGGTGGCAATGTAGATGAGGTCGATGTCGTCCCTCTTGCAGAGCTCCATCCAGGCGTTCTCGTCGCCCACATACTCATCGGCGGCGGGCATACCTGCGGCGGCGAGGTAGGCCTGCGACTTGGCCACACCCTGGGGGTTGAGGTCACAGAGAGCCACCACCTTGGTGCCGGGGATGTAGGTAAAACGCTTCACTGCGCCGGGGCCACGCATACCGAGGCCAATGAAACCCACACGCACGGTGTCGATGGGCTCGGCGGCGAAGGCGAGCATATCCTGCTGCCCTGCGGGACGTGCGGGGGTGTTGTAGTGGAAGGTACCGTTTTTGAGTGTATAACCCTTGGGGGCGGTATTGCACGAAAGGAGGGTGCAAATGGCGATGGCAAGGAGTGCCACCCTTGCGATGAGTTTTTTCATAGCTTGGTTGTGAGTTTAATAGCAAGCAAATATACAAATTAAAAATGAGAATCGGCAAGTTTGCCAATTCTCATTTTTAATTTTCGGGAACCTTACGACTCTATCGGTTGTCAGTGTCTTTCTGGCAACGAACTGCCATTGCGGTCGAACGGGGATGGGTGTTTCTTGTCGGCTTGTTATTACTCTTATTAACAGTAAGAACATAACCTGTGCTAGCGGTGTTACCACCACCTTCCAAATAGTTAGTCCAATACTTACCAACAGTATCTCTGGTCACGTAATTTGCATTAGCAAGTTTACCGTCCAAGCGACCTGCAATAATCCAATAGGAGCTTGTACCGCCAGCGGTCAGAGATGAACCAAGAAGATTAGCGGTAGAATTGTATTCTGCCGTAGCATTATCCCTCATATAATGAGCTACAGAAAGGTCCATCACCCTCCATCCTTTGGGGCAGGGGTCATAGACGGTCTTAACACCCACGCGGGCCTCGTTTTTCTCGCTGCCACCCCACAAATAGAGTTCTTCCTTACACCATTTCTTCTGCTCTGTAGCAAGTTCGGTTGAAGTAATCAGACCTACGGGATACTGAATACTCTGCTCCAATGTCATGGTTGTAGACTGCAATGTAGGAACTGTCTTATTATTATTCGTAGTTGTCAAAGCATCATAGTACTGATTGTCGTTAAATACGAATACAGGCATGGGGCGTCCCCATTGATACAAGTGAACATAATGCCAAACAGCCTCTGTGGTTGATTGCCATGCAGTCATATCGGTAGTGGGCTGACCGATAGCCATATTAGCCAAGGTGTAGTCGCCATACTTAACCTCTTCGAGTTTGGTACCATCGGCAGCGATGTTCCAGAATGCCCACGACCAAACAACCTTGTTGTCGTACTTCATCAACAAGATGGGAGCACCTGCATAAGCACCGATATTGGTTACGGTGATGTAACCCTCTGCTTTGGTGCTGTCGTCAATGGTAAATGCTTTAGAATCAATAGCACTTGTTGCAGCAGCGCGAGTTTCGGGAACATAAACAGGACCTGTACCATTACCATTGGTTATTACGCCCTTCTTGAACCACTCGAAAGTAACTTTGCTAAGGTCAACGATTTTGCTGAAATCGCCACGACCACGGATGTCAACCTTCACCGAGCTGGGGATATCGGCGTTGGGAGTGTAGGTACCACCGGTGTAGGTCGAGCCGTTCTTGCACTGGATGAGATAAGTATTCTGGTCGCCATAAGCATAACCCAAGCCGGGCATCAGACGAGTATCGATGGGCTCGTAGAAGCTCTTAACCGACTGGCTGTCAGCGGTGAGGTTGAGTTTGATGATATTCCAAGCACCTGCTTTCAGTTTTGCGTTCTCATACTTGGTGGGAACGTAGATCATACCACCGGTGGTGGGATCCTCAAACTTAGCCACAACCCACACCTCGCTGCCGGTGAAGTCCCAAGGCAGAGTTACGAGGGTAATGTAACGGGTGCTGTAATTGCTGGTCTCTGCGATGATTTTGTCCACACCCTTGAAGTACTGGTCAACGCTGGGGGTACCGTTGGTAACGGTGAGCTCGCCGGTTGCGGTGTCGATGGTGTAGTCACCTGCGAGTTTAGCTGCGCCGGTGCGGTCAACGATCTGTGCACCTTTGAGTTTCCAGTTTTTAACATAGTCGGTAGCCTCAACCTGAACTTTAACATAAGCGAGAGGGTGCTCCAAGGCGAACTTAACGCTGCCCTCTGCATCCACGGTGGCTACATCATAAGCAAAGGTGTAGTCTGCAAAACCGTAGGCGATGGTGATATTACCAGTCTCCTGCGAAGCTGCGAGTTTGCCCGAGAACTTGCCATTAGCGTAAGTTGTGCTTGCGCTGTGGGGATAGTAAACCAAAATCTCGTCGCCCCTCTTAGCGGGAACGGCTTTCTCGGTTGCGAAGATTGCGGAGAGGTGTGCACCACTCTCGATGCTGGTCTCTGCAGCCTTCACGTTATTGATTGTTGTGCCATCGGCCGAGAAAAGGCCCACAGCATCATCGTTGCGCCATTTTACGATGTATTTACCGTCGGTTTTGCTACCGTCGACAATGATACGCGACTCGGCCTCTTCTGCCTGTGCGTCGCCGGAGAGGGTAAGGATAACGCCCTCGGCATTCTGTTCGATGCTATCATCGATAATTTCGTTGGTACAGCCTACTGCGAGGAGTGCTGCTACCATTGCAAAGAATTTTGTTGCTTTCATAGTTTTTTCTCCTGCTTTAAGTTCTACCAAATGTTTTCGTCGAGCGAGCCCGCCGATGAGCCCTCCTCGATGTTGATATTGTCCCAAACGCCAGTCTGGGCGATGCCCTCCTCCACCAAGATATTCTCCAACTCGATGGTGGGCTTTGTGTACATTTCTTTCATTGTTTTGGTATCGTGTTGTTTTTCGGTGGGTCGTGTGGGGTCTGCTAACAACTCAGACCTCACCTGCCACCAAAGTTTTAATATCAAATTTGTTACACCCACCCCTGCGGGAAAATCCCGCAGGGGGAGGCATAACTATCTCAACCCAAAATTTTGTTTTTAGAGTTTTAAGAAAATACTACCTGTTGTCGGTATCAACCTGGCAACGTACGGGGAATGCAGCGGTGCGGTCGAAAGTACCAGCCTTGAAGCGGCTACCATCGGTGAACTTAGGCTCGGTACCGTGCAAGAATGCCTTAGGCTGTGCAGCGGTGGGACCAGGAGCGTAGTTCGACCAAGTGTTGGCCAAAGTACAGCCACTCTTGTTCGAGTGTGTGTCACCACCACCCTCGGTCTGCATACGGCCGTTGGACGCTTTCTTACCGAAGCTGTAACCGGGCGACAACATGTGGAGTTTACCATCGAAGATAGCACCGGGAGCTGCCTTGTAAACTGGATCATCATCGCCATAGAAGCTGAACTTGGCTTTGTTCTCGATCATATAGTCGAAAGCAGCCATATCAGCTACCCTCCAGCCCTTAGGACATGGATCGTAGATAGACTTGGTACCAATGAGGCTGGTGTCGCCATCGCTGTTGCCACAGTTACCCCAGAGGTCACCGTAAGGCTCGCTCAACCAGGTCGACAGAGCCACTCCGTTCTCAGGATTAATGATCATACCAACGGGACGATTCAAAGCCTCCTGCATGGTGATTGCAGTTGCGGTGTGGTATGCGGGCATGTTACCAGCTACACCTTTTTCGGGATCGTCAACACTCCACCAGTGTGTCCAAGTCTGAACGGGCATATAGCGGCCCCACTGGTAGTAAGCAACGTAGGTAAAGCCGGGCATGTACTTGCTGGTCTGACCATCCTGGAGGTTGCTACCCCAGTCAGCGAACT
>JAFYRC010000009.1 GCA_017547065.1 Tidjanibacter sp. | reverse complement strand
GCACCCACACGGATTGTTTCGGCACCATTGGAGCCAAACAAGTGGCGGTTGCAGAAGAGGTTGTGGTCGATGCGGTGAGCACAGCCCTTGCTCTGATCGCTATTGAGGTTTACGCCAACAAGCAGACCACGGTTGAGTTTACCCGTCTGGGTATTGTGATCATATCGGTTGTTACGACCGGCAATCACCACGTCATCATAGAAGTCGTTGCGCTGTGCAGGATTGTAGTTCTCAATCACACACTCGGTCATACGACATTCCTCGGCCAACTTCTTACCATTGCGGAACTCCACAATGGACCCCTCGGGAGCATAGCCGTCCTTAAAGTGCAGGCCACACACCACAAGGCCCTTACCCGCGATACGCAGGGTTGAAGCGCCACTAATAACCACTCCACCAACACTCTCGGGCATAACCACCACGGGATTCTCGGCCGAAGCCGCAGCCTCCCACACGAGCCTTACGTCGTGGTAGGTGCCATTGGCCACAACAATGGTGTCGCCAGCCTTGGCTGCTGCCACAGCCTCTGCCACTTTCTCAATATCCACCGGTCCGCCGCAGGCAACAAGCCCCACAGCCAGTGCCAATACAAATACAAGTTTCTTCATATGATTTTTTGTTTTTACTTAATCTTCCAACTAACGCCACAAGTTTTGGCCGAGGGGAGCGTGGTAGTAATTTTACCCAACACCTCCAAAGCACCTGCGGTGGTTTTCTCGCCACGGGGCTGTCCCAGCAGATCGCACTCAACGCCCGCTACAGCCTTCACCCTGTTCCTATCGAGCCAGCTCTTTTTCAGCGGGCCAACAACGCCCTTCAAGTCACGCAACACGGGATCGACCTCCTCGGCGCCAAACTCGTCGGCAGTGAGGCCCTTGACCTTACCTCCCCACAAAACGTTGCCACTGTAGCGCATATCAGTTGGAGGCTCGGGGTTGAGTCCAACCTTCACATTCTCCACCTTCTTATCCTCGGTGAGATTGACAACCACATTATTAAGAATATCGTTATCCTTAATGGCCAACTTATTGCGCTTGCTTGTGTGGTTGATGTTGAAGCCCATCTGGCAGTTGTAGATGGTGTTGTGTGCCACCAGGCAGTGGTCGGCAGCAAAATAACCATTGAGGGCCGAGTTGGGCTCGCCCTGAATCATCGAAAGAGCTGCATAGTAGCCCCTACCTGTAAGATTCATCAGCAGGTTGTTGACAACCTTGTGGCCCACGCCAATCAGGCGAATACCACCCGTGCAAGTGTCGATGCCCTCATACTGACCACCACCTCTTACACCTCCACCGTCGAAGATGTTGCCCTCCACCACACAGTAGTCGCCATGGCGCAGAGTGAGCGTACCGAGGCACTCACGGAAGAGGTTACCACGATAAGTATTACGGCACGACTTGTTGGAGATAATCTCCACCTCGCCGTTGCACTCAAAGAAATAGTTACCTTCCACCAAGCAGCCACCGTCCTGCATCGAGAAGTGGCTGGTACCAATGCGAATACTCTCCTGACCATTGAGCGATCCTCCATCTGCGCCCAGCAGGCTACGAGGGCGAGTGAAATAGTTGTTGCGAATGATGTGGTTGGGCACCACACCCTCCCTAAGCCACACAACCATTGTGCAGCCCATATTGGCCTTGTCGATGAGCGAGCAACCCTCCACTACGTTTTCGCTACCATAGAGCGACACCCACTTGAAATCGGTAGGATCCATAGGAGCACCCATAGCAGTGATTGCACAATCCTTGATGGTGGAGTTGTACGCCTCCTTTTCGGTGGAAGTGCGTGTGGAGAGAACCTCGCCTTTAATACCTGCGATGTCCTTGAACCACAGTCCGCTCACAACCACCCAGTGGCCACTGAAGGCAAACTTGGAGGCACCCGTAAAGATGGTCTTACCATTCTCCTCGGCCACAACACACACGGGAGCCTCTTGTGTACCCTCGGCGTGGAGTTTCACCACCTGATCACGCCACTCGCCCGATTTAAGCACAAGGGTATCGCCTGCCACGAGGCTAACCTTGCGACTATCCTCGGCAGAAGAGGCCTCCAACCTACGGGCCACGACTG
>JAFYRC010000072.1 GCA_017547065.1 Tidjanibacter sp. | reverse complement strand
CAATCAGGATACAAAGTAGGCATCGCAGGTCGCCGTAAGGAGCTGTTGGAGAGCTTCATAGCCGAGCACCAAGCCGCCGCAGCGGCACCCATCGAAATGGAGGTTATTGACGTCGTGGCGCCCCAGGCGTGCGCCTCGCTGGACAGCCTCGTGGAGAAGGTGGGAGGTATGGATATTTTTCTCTATGTGTCGGGTGCAGGTTTCGAAAATCCCGCTCTCGATGTGGCAAAGGAGTTCCACATCACCGAGGTTAACTCGGTGGGTTTTGTAAGGATGATTGACCACGCCTACCACTGGTTCCGCGCCCACGGAGGAGGTGGACACATCGCCGCCGTAACCTCCATTGCCGGCACCAAAGGAATGGGCCTCGCACCTGCCTACTCGGCAACCAAACGTCTGCAAACTACCTATTTAAGCGCACTCGCACAACACGCGCGCATGGACGGCGTGAAGCTCCACATCACCGACCTACGCCCCGGTTATGCCCAGACCAGCATCCTTACGCCCGATAAGAAATACCCCTTTGTGCTCACCCCCGAGAAGGTGGCACGCACATCCATCAGGGCCATCGAACGCCACCGCCGCATCTGCACCATCGACTGGCGCTTCCGCCTGGTTGTGGCCGGTTGGAGCCTCATCCCCCGCCCCCTCTGGGAGCGCATCACCTTTGTAAAATAGGGTCTAACGACAAACGTCTAACGTCTAACGACAATACATTTTTTATTTATAGAAAAGCTAAAATAGCAATATGTAGAGGTACAAAAAGGAATGATATCGCAGAGAGATTTTTTTTGCGAAATAAAAAGGTGGCTCCGCAGTTTACTTGACGTACATGAGGAAGCCACCTTTGAAATTTGGTGAAAAATTCGCCTGCGAGATTATTTCTTTTTAACCTCTACCTGGTCGAACGACTCAATAATATCACCAATTCGAATATCATTGTACGACTCAATGTTCAAGCCACACTCCATGTTGAGTGTAACCTCCTTCGCGTCGTCCTTGAAACGTTTGAGTGAACCAAGGCGACCGGTGAAGATAACGATACCGTCACGGATAACACGGATGGGAGCGGTACGAGTAATCTTACCCTCACGCACGATACCACCGGCAATGGTACCCACCTTGCTAATCTTGAAGGTCTCGAGTACCTCAACAGTACCCATAATCTCCTCCTTCATCTCGGGCTCCAACATACCCTCGATAGCGTCCTTGATATCGTTGATTGCGTCGTAGATGATGGAGTAGAGACGGATCTCAATCGACTCATTCTCAGCAATCTTACGAGCACCTGCGCTGGGACGTACCTGGAAGCCCACAATAACGGCATTGGAGGCAGCTGCGAGGAGCACGTCGCCCTCGGTAATCTGACCAACGGCCTTGTGGATAACGTTCACCTGTACGGTCTCGGTGGAGAGTTTCAACAGTGAGTCGGTCATTGCCTCAATCGAGCCGTCCACGTCACCCTTCACGATGATGTTGAGCTCCTTGAAGTTACCAATGGCGATACGACGACCAATCTCATCAAGGGTAACGTGTTTCTGGGTCTTGATACCCTGAATACGCTGCAACTGCTCACGCTTGGTTGCAATCTCCCTTGCGCTCCTATCGTCGTCCATCACATTGAACTTATCACCTGCCTGAGGTGCACCGTTCAGACCGAGCACCAATACGGGAGTCGAAGGACCTGCCTCGGCCACCTTCTTGCCGTGCTCGTTGAACATAGCCTTCACACGACCCGAGTTAACACCTGCCAAGATTACATCGCCCACATGGAGAGTACCTGCCTGTACAAGTACGGTAGCCACATAGCCACGACCCTTGTCGAGTGTCGACTCGATAACGGTACCCACAGCCTTGCGGTCGGGGTTAGCCTTCAATTCGAGCAACTCAGCCTCCAAGAGCACCTTCTCCAAGAGTTTGTCGAGGTTGATACCCTTCTTAGCCGATACATCCTGCGACTGATACTTACCACCCCAATCCTCAACGAGGTAGTTCATCTGAGCAAGCTGCTCCTTGATGTGCTCGGGGTTAGCATTGGGTTTATCAATCTTATTGATAGCGAAGACCATAGGTACGCCTGCTGCCACTGCGTGGTTGATAGCCTCAACGGTCTGGGGCATCACGCTGTCGTCAGCCGACACAATGATAATCGCAACGTCAGTCAACTTAGCACCACGCGCACGCATCGCGGTAAACGCCTCGTGACCAGGGGTATCGAGGAAGGTGATACGACGGCCATCGGGCAACTCAACGCTATATGCACCAATGTGCTGGGTGATACCACCGGCCTCACCCTCGATAACGTTGGTCTTACGGATATTGTCAAGCAACGAGGTCTTACCGTGGTCAACGTGACCCATAACGGTAACAACGGGAGGACGCGATACGAGGTTCTCCTCATCATCAACATCGGTCTCCTCGATAGCCTCCTGAATCTCTACGCTCACAAAGTCAATCTTGAAGCCGAACTCCTCTGCAACAATCACAAGAGCCTCAGCATCAAGACGCTGGTTGATAGATACCATCAAGCCCAAGTTCATACAAACGGTGATAACCTCGGTTACCGACACGTTCATCATGGTAGCCAGCTCGCTGACAGTCACAAACTCAGTAACTTTGAGTACCTTCTCCTCCATCTGTGCCTGTTCGAACTCCTCCTCCATACGAGCGCGTACCTCCATACGTTTCTCCTTACGGTGAACAGAGCCCTTGCTCTTACCGCCCTTAGCGGTCAGGCGAGCCAGAGTATCCTTAATCTGCTTCTGTACCTCCTCGTCGCTCACCTCGGGGCGAACAACGGGCTTTGGTGCCTTTTTCTTCTTCTCTTTCTTCGACACAGGCTGCTGAGGCTGCTGCTGAGCACCACCACCCTGCTGTTTCTGCTTCTGCTGCTTGCCGCCACCCTGCTGAGGCTGACCGCCGCCCTGCTGAGCCTTATTTACATCGACCTTGCCAATACGCTTGCGTTTCTCACGGTGACTTCCGGGGCGCGAACTCGACAGGTCGGCAACATCAATCTTACCCAACACCTTAGGACCACTCAGACGCTCCGAGTCATCGGCACGGAAGAGGCCCTCACGGCTCTCTGCCAT
>JAFYRC010000071.1 GCA_017547065.1 Tidjanibacter sp. | reverse complement strand
GTGCGCTCGGGTTGCCTACGTTCGATGAGGTTGCCGGTATCCCAAACACCATTGTTATTCCTGTCCTCCAACACGCCCAACCTTACATCGCCGGGTTTTACGTAGTTGAATCGGTGGGTGCCACTCTTCGCGCCCCTAATTTCGTCGACCACCTTGCCGTTGGAGTCTTTCAGGTAGAGCACATAGGCGTCTTCGGGGGTCTTGCCCCTTACGTTGACAATCACACTACCGAACTCCTCCGCGTTGAGGGTCTTGAACTCACTGCGCAGGGTGTCGTTCTGCTGACCAGCCACGTTGTGGAATGTGCCCTCGGGAATCATGAGTTTGTACTTTGTAGAGGGTGCCCACTTGGCGCGCAGGTGCCATACCTTCATGTCAACCGTGTCACGTTCCAATGTGTACTCCACACTCGGCATTGCAGCCTCCTCGGCCGCAGCCGCAGCCGCAGCCGCGTCCCTCTCCTGCTGGTTCTTGGGTTTGGGTTTGTTCTTGGCTGCCTCGTCGGCCTTCTTGTCCACGGAGCCTGCCATCAGAAGTTCGATGGCGGCAGTGTCCACCTGTGTCAGAGGCATGCCAAATTTGAGTGTGATGCTCTTCTCGGGGTTGAGGTCGCCCTTGTCCATATCCACCTTGAATGGGTTTGGCTTTTTGGGTGGAACATACTCCACACTATCTTTGAGCGCTTTCTCTTTCTTCTTTTCCTCCTCCTCGCGGGCCTTCTTCTCCTCTTTGCTCTCAAAATACTTCCAGAAGAGTTCGAGTTTGGCGGTGTCCGGCACGAGGTTGTTAACTGAGTCGTGTTTCATAAACACCACTCGACCCCTCAATGTGTCGCCCAACCGCTCGGAGGGCACATTGAGCCAGTAGTTGATGGTGTCCTTGCCCTTGGTTACATACTCTGTAATAATCTCCTCGGCGGCGATGCTGTCGAGCGAGAAGTCGAGTACCTCGGGGTGGGGGGCACCAAAGAAGAGGGTGATTTTGTGCTGCTCGTCACGTTTCGATTCGGAGAGTTTCTGACGCTTGAACCTACCGTCCGTAAACATCTTGAAGTAGAGTTGTGGGTTGGCGGTCAGATAGTGGCGGGTGGTGTCGTACCACACCTTGAAGTCCGGACCGGTCAGAGGATTGTAGATCGAGTCCTGGAAACCCACCATGTCCGTTTCGGGATCGTAGGTGAAGTTATTGTTGTTGTCCTGAATTGCGTAGATCTTGTAGTCGATGGGTTTGAGGTTTTGGGCAATGAAGATACCATTGCTGGCAGCTCTTGCTACCGCTGCGGGCTTGTGTTTGAGCAACAGGGAGTCATACTCGGGGATGGAGTCCAACTCAGCGGGGTAGAAGAATATGAGCGACTTACTCACACTATCACCCTTGCTTGCACTTACCGTGTAGCCACTCATCACCATCGAGTCGATATCCGAGCCGGTGGAAAAGACATAGCGAAGGTCGCTCAACACGTTACCCTCGTTGTTGTCCACCACGCTGTTGCCAAAGTTGAGCGAGTAGGTCTGATTCTCTTGAAGGGTGTCGAGAATGGTGATGCGGATGCCCTTACCACTTGTGGTAATCGTGGGGTTGCGCTTCATCATCGGCGATGTGAAAAACTCCTTCTGTTGGTCTTTGATTTGGACATACTCATTGAAGCCGATGTAGATCTCCTTGCCCTTGAAATTTGTGGTGCCAAATCCGGGGGTGGCACTCACAATGATTGGGGGCAGCGAGTCTTTGG
>JAFYRC010000070.1 GCA_017547065.1 Tidjanibacter sp. | reverse complement strand
GCACCTCGCAGGCCCACCCACGAGATGTAGGCTTTGGCTTTGCGACTAAATTTGCGACGGAAGGGCAACAGCGACAACCACACCGCCACGGGCCTCGATACTACAATCGTAAACAGACCGATAAGCAATCCTATGGGGGCGATGTCAATGAGTTCGTGGGGGTTAACCAGCAGACCCAACATCAAGAACATTACAATCTGGAACAACCACGTTACACCATCGAAGAAGGTCGAAAGGGTGCGCTTGTAGCTGAGCTTCTTGTTGCCCATAACAATACCTGCAATGTAGACTGCCAAGTAGCCGTTGCCATCCACAAGGTCTGTGAAGGAGTAGATGAAAAAGACCATCGAGAGTAGTAGGGTGGAGTAGAGCGACTTGTTGCCGATGTTGATGCGGTTGATGATCCTCACAGCGCCCTGGGCCAGCAGGTAGCCCGAGAGGGCTCCGAGGCACATCTGTTTGAGGAAGGTGAAAATAACCTCGCCCGCGCTGCTGTCGGCACCCGTGGCAATCTGTATGAGCATGATTGTGAGGATGTAGGCCATGGGGTCGTTACTACCGCTCTCCAACTCCAAAAGGGGACGTATGTTCTGGGTGAGTCCCTGCTTTTTGCTACGCAAAATGGCAAACACCGAGGCTGAGTCGGTAGACGACATCACGGCGGCAATCAGCAGTGCAATAGGTAGTGGCACGTTAATGCCGAGCCATCCGCCCACAAAGTAGATGAATGTGCCCGTTAGCAAGGCCGTGAGTAGCACGCCGAGTGTGGCCAGCACAATGCCTTCCTTTAACACGGGCTTGATGTCGCTGAATGTGGTGTCCATACCGCCTGAGAAGAGGATAACACTCAGGGCAACCATGCCCACAAACTGGGTGGATGCAAAGTTGTTGAACTCGATGCCTATGCCGTCGGTGCCGAAGAGCATGCCCACCAAAAGGAAGAAAAGCAGCATGGGGGTGCCAAAACGGCCACTCACCTTGCCGCCCAAAATGCCCGCAAAGAGTAGGATTGAACCAAAAAGCAATATGTTGCCTGTGCTTAAAATCATAGTTGATGTCTTATTGTGAAATAAACAGATAGGAGATTGTTCCCCTCTGTCGTGCAGGTGCCGAAACATCGGCATTGAAGAAGGAGTCGGCGGCCTTGGCGAGTGCAGCCTCGCGTAAGCAACTGTTCTGCTCCGAGAGCGACTCGTCAATCTTGGCTTCGAGCACCTCGCCATTGCGGTTGACCACAATGTTTACAACCACCTCGCCACCGCCCTGGCACATGTAGGCCGGTACGGGCATTCGGAGGGCGTGGCGCACGGGGTCCTTCAATGAGTAGGACACCGTAACTTTACCCTTAACTTTCTTGCTTTCAAGACCTCCCTCGCCCTCGTAGTGGCGGTTGAGGAGTTTTTGCTCGGCTTCGAGTCCCGCGGCATAAGCCTTGGCGTTTTGTTGCACGCGCTGTTGTACCCTCTCGGCCTCGCCATAGAGTTTGGAGGCGTCGGTGCGGTGGTCTTCGAGGCTCTCGTCGAGGGCGTCGTTGGAGATCTGGTTGCTCACCTCACTATCCTCATACTGCTCGTTGAGGATGCGGTTGAGTTCCTGCGCCCTTTCGAGTTCCTCCTGCAACTTTTGGAGGTCTGTGAGGTCGATCATAATCTCGGCCTCGGCGCTCCTGCGGCTGATAACAATGTCGGCAGTAACAAAGGCGATACCAAAAAGCACATAGGCGGCCACGGTGGCGAAGAGTGCCACGCGGTGGTCGTAGGCCCAAATTATGGGGTCAAACCTCTTCTTTTTGAAGGGAAGGTCGAGTCTTGGGCGCTTGGTGCTCTTTGGAGTGTCCGACATTTTGGTGATTTTGTGATGAATAAAGTGTTTTTTGATTAAGAAATCACACAAAGATACTGCATTTATTTGAAAAAATGTGTACCTTTGTGGACTAATTTTTGACCATTACGAAGAACAACGACGGAGGTAGAGAGATATGTCTTGCAAACAAACCACAATAGGTGCCCCTATCACATTCAGTGGTAAGGGTCTACACACGGGAGCCTTGGTAACAATGGTTGTACGACCTGCCGAGGCCGATAGGGGTATTGTTTTTAGGCGTATCGACCTTAAGGGTCAGACCGAGGTTCCTGCATTGGCCGGTTTTGTTAGCGACACCGCAAGGGGTACGACCATCAAAAATGGCAAAGCCAAGGTGTCGACCATCGAGCATTTGATGGCTTCGTTGTGGACTTTGGGTGTGGACAACGCGGTGGTTGACATCGACGCACCTGAGGTGCCCATTATGGATGGCTCGGCCAAAGCCTATGTTGCTGAGATTGCAAGGGTTGGCATTGTGGAGCTC
>JAFYRC010000069.1 GCA_017547065.1 Tidjanibacter sp. | reverse complement strand
GAGCGATCTCATCGAAGTTGCCATCCGAAGAGTACTTAACAAGGCACTTAACAGCACCAGCACCGGGAGTTACAGTGAAGGTAGCATTGAGGCTTGCGGGAGCAGCTTTCTCCTCAGCAGTAAGCTTCTCGGGATCCTGGAGCTCGCCGTAAGATACCATCATCTCCATGAAAGCCTTAGCCTCCTCCTCGGTATAGCCTTGGTCGTTAACGAGCATATTGTAGAAGAAGTCCCAGTTCTCTTTCAACACGTCATACATAGTACCAAGAACCTCAGTTGCGCCAAGAGCAACGGTGGGTTTCGAAGCGGTCCACCTTGCGTCGTCAGCGTAAACGACAGTCATAGGAACGTAGGTGTCAAATACCTGGCAAGCAACATTGGTAGGTTTGCCCTCTGCGTCAACACCAAAGATTGCCAAGCAGTACTCCTTACCATACTCAAGACCCATATATTTGGGGCTATACGAGGGACCAGTCTTACCAACGGGAGCATATTTGCCTGCCTCATTGATTGCAACATCGGCCAGAGGAATGTACTTCGATACCGAGCTATCAAGAATGTTTACTGCAATCTTCGCAGCTTCTTTCTCTACGGTCATATACTGGTTCCAGTTAGTAATCAGATACATATAGACATTAGCAAGCTCGCCAGAAACGTTCACACCGAAGGTGTAGGACGAGTCGTTGATGGTCATCGAGCGTGAAGGAGTTGCCAGATTCCAATCGGTAATCTCAACGGTAACAGCGCTATACTGAATACCCTGAGTAGAGCACTCTTTCTTAACGATAGGACCATACTTACCATTCTGATCAACGCTGATAGCAGCAATGGTTACTGTGGTGCCAGGCATCAAAGCCTCGTCATTGTAGAGGTCAATTACCGCCGAACCACCCCTCAAATAACCCTTAGCAACGATCTCCGCAACAAGAGCCTCGTCGGTCAAGTTAGCCATCTCGGTTGCAGTGAAATACCAAGCGTGAGTCATATAAGCGCCCTCTGCTGGAGTTACCTCAACATAGAAGTTCTGGTAGTCAACAGAAGGATCGCCGATAGTGGGCTGAAGCATACCGCCAGCAGCGTAGTTCTTGGTCTTGAAGGTTACATACTGAACATCCTCCCAAGCGTAATCTGCGGGGTTCTTCAATGCCGACAAAGGCAAGTAGTAGAGAGCGTAAACCCTGTTAGCGTAAGGCCTAACATCCGAGCTGAGATCAAATACGGAACCGCTATAGTTGGCAGTCATATCAACGCCCCAAGGCTGACCCTGGCTTGCGTACATCTGCCACATCTGGAAGTCCTCCTGAGCATTCTGACCGTAGGTGGTGTCGTAGAGAACAACTTTGCAACCATCGAAGCCCTCGAAGGTAACATCAAGCTGAGCATCTTTGAAAGTGGTATTCGAAACAGCAACCTCAATGTTGGTGTAGGTGTAGGTCGACATCATAACGATGTTTGCCTCCTGAGGCCAAGCATCATCGTCCCAAGCAAGAATGGTGTAAGCCTCACCGGGTTTGATGGTCTCAACTTCACAAGTTTCAGCAAGAAGCTCTGCTACAGGAATAGACTTAGTACCCGAAACACCTTCAAGGAGGAGAACCTCGTATTTGTAGTCATAGGTGCTATTCTTTGCTTTCAGGAAGCTCTCGACAGTGTACTCACCAGCGGGGAATGCGGTGTAAGCGATGGGCAGAGGACCATAAATAGGCTCCCAAGTCTCATAGTCGTAGCCAACATAACCAATACGATTGTTGGTGAAGACAACCTGGTCGCCAATAACCTTCATCGACATTGCACCCTCGGGAGCAGCGTTAACGTAGAGGTTAGCAACAACTGCCTTACCCTCTTTCGAGATAGCCAAAACTTTAACAACACCGGTAGCAGCATTTGCAGAAGCACCTGCGCTCAGGGGAGCGATACCACCACCATAGTCCTCCTCAACCTCAACCTCAGCGGGAGCAGTAACAGTCATTACAAGACCGTCAACAGCTACGCTCCAACCGTTGGGAACTACCAAAGGAATAATCTCAACGATACCATCCAAGGTCATAGCAACTTTCTCGCTTGCTGCGGGAGCAACGAAGAGTGCGTTACCGTTGATGCTGAAATTAACCTGCTCGTAGAGAGCGAACTTCAAAACCTCACCATTCTGCAAGGTCATGCAAGCCATATTCTCCTTAACATCGATAGCTGCGAACAAGCTGGGAGCCTGGGTAGCAACCCAAGTAGCACCACCGTCGATCGAAACCTCGATAGCACCCTCTGCGTTTACGCGCAACTCGGGAACAGGAGCGTTGTGAACAGCAACTTTGTTGCCAGCAGCATCCTTCAAAACAGTAACGATGTTGCCCTCAACTTTTGCCCAGTACTGAACGCCACCCTCGGTAACAACGGTCAGACCATTCTCTACATACTCGGGGTAGAGGGTGAGGGTCTTACCATCAGCCAAAGTGAACTGCCAAGCGCCATCAGCAGCTACCTCTGCCAAAGCAACTTTCTGGTCGATCAAAGCACGCAGTGCTACAACCTCATTGTCCAAGCGATCCTCCAAGTCGGAAACACGCTGTGCAAGGTCAGCAACCTGGTTCCTCAAATCGGTGTCGTCGTATGCCTCAGCACACGCAACAGCTGCAACACCTACCAATGCCACTGCAAGCATCTTGGTAGCCATTGCTTTCAGATTTGTAAAAAATCTTTTCATACGTTTAAGAATTTAGTTAATAAGTTAAAATTAGTTAATAATTTGAAATTTGTTTGAGTCTATTTCGGTTTTGTAGGTATTAAGGTCAAATCAATAAATCCTGCAAAATAGGCCTATTAGCGCCTCTCACAAAGTGTAAAATTAAATCATTCTTGGGGGATTTCCAAATTTTTCCGCCCTTTTTATTAAAAAATTTTAATTTCGGTATTCTACACTTTGTGAGCGACATCCATTTTCAGGGGCTCTATTTATGGCCCTGCAAGAATGCTTTGGGGTGGACTCCGTCGCGTTTCCTATCCACGCGAATCACCCTTGGCAGCGACTCCACTTCGGCCCTATCGGCAGCGAGTTTCACCTCACCGCGTGCGGGGCGCTCAACAACAACGGCCTCCTTCGACACCTTGCGAGCAACACCAATCTGGGCCGATGCCTTCACGGCTGCCTGCTGTGCCGCCGAGGTGGTTGTCATGCCGGGGTAGTAGTAGTCCAGAGTGTGGGCCTCACCATTATCATATATAAGGTGTTCCAACTCGCCATAGACCTCACCGCCCAGAGCGTCGGTACCGATGGCAATCATCAGTGCCAAGCAGCGGCCACGGAACAACTGGGCCTTCTCCACATCCATCTTCTCAACCAGGTTACCCTTCGAGAGGATACCGCAGTCGGTAGCATACCAATTCCACTGTTTCATAATAACCGAGTAGGGATCCACGCCGAGGTAGAGAAGCATAGCCTCCGACTCCTCGTAGCCCACAAGGTACTTGAAGCTGGCAGCCTCCTTCACGATGCGGAACTCGAAGAACTCCTTACCACCCTCCTTCACAAGCACAATCTCGCCCTCGGGGTTCATACCGCCCGTCAAGGTGGGGGTGGTTACGCTCGCAAACTTAACCTCGCCCAACACGCCGTTCCAGTCCTCGGCAACGTAGGCAATCTTGTAGGTTGTACCCTGCTCGAGCACCATAGTGTAGGTGTCGAAGTTATTGCGGTCGGCCTCCCACACGTTGGACACCGAAGCACCCAGCAGGTCGTCCACGCTCAGCAGGAAGGCCAATTTCTCCTCGCGGGTGGCGTTCTCCGAGAGGCCACTCTCCTCGGCCTTGTCGCTGTCGGGGTTAACGAAGCGGAAGTAGTAGATGGCGGTGTTCTCGAAATTATAGGTAAAGTCGAACCTCACCTTGGTGTAGTCCAGTGCAAGGAGGTTAAGATTGAGGTCTGTCTTACTCTCGGCGGGCTTGTCGCTCACCAGGGCGTCGGTTTTGAAGGGCTCGCTATAACCGAGGGGCATTGCCACCTGGTAGGGGTTAACGGCCGTGTAGACCATAACATACTCGGTGTCGGGCTTCAAGTTCATGTAGCGCTCGGTCTCCACGCTGGGCTTCGACTGCGACAGATCCTCGGTCTCCATATCAAACCTATATTTGGTGTTGCTCAAACCATAGCCCTGATAGAGAAGATCGGCGATGACCTCCTGTTGCTGTTCCGCGGTAGCGGTCTTAATAGCGGCAGCCTCCTCGGCGGTGTAGACCCTATAAAACATTGCCCTTGTCGAGGCGGTCATATCGGCGCTAAACCACACCATGTTACTACCCACGTGGTCCATATCAATCGTTACGTCCACACCTGCGGGGCTTGCGTTATCGGGCACCTTATTCAGCTTGAAGGTCTTGGTGGCATAGTTGGTGGCGGGGGTGCCAAACACATCGGTACCAAGGGCAGTGACCATGAAGGTGGTGTCGATACCCACAGGGAAGCCACTCAGGCCAAGGCGGTGGTAGTCGAGGTCGTCGCGGCTAATCTCCGCACCCACCATGTGGCTACGCATATAGTCCCTGTAAAGCTGCTCGCCATAGAGATCGATGTAGGGGGTGAGGTCGGCCTCCATGGAGTAGAGGTAATAGAAGTAGTGGCAGTCGTTGTTGGGAGTGAAGGTTGCCACAAAGCGGTCGGTCCAGGTCTGCACGTCGATGTCCACCTGGGGGTCGCCATTGAGCTCACCACTCGGGGTGCGAACATAGCAGAGGGTCATCTCCAACTGCTCGCTGGCGCTACCGTCCAAGTCGGAGCAGGCAACTGCCGCAATCACATACTCGCAGTCGGGCACAATGGCCACCTGCATATACTCCGAGTTGGCCCAATCGAACACCAAGTTGCTGTAATTGAGCTCGTCCTCCTCGTTGAAGGTGTAGGCGGCGTTGCCACCCTCGGCAAACATAAAGTTCCTGATCCAACCCTCAACATCCACCTCGCTTGCGGGGGTAGTGAGGGGCATACCCTCGGTGTTCATCTGCTCCATCAGTGCGTTGTAGAGCACGCTCAAAGGATAGACATCCAAGCGGAACGATTTGGCCCTCAAACCAGGACGGCACACAAACTTGATGTTGAAGTTCTCCTTGGCCAGCACCTGAATGGCCACACCGTCGGAGGCGATGGTGGGGGTTGCCTTATCCACGCCCCATTTGATGGGAGTGGGCACACCGGAGTGGTCGATAGGCTCGGGGCCACCCAATTCGGGTTCGGGCTCGGGCTCGGGCTCGGGGGTGGGATTCTCGGGGTTTTCAACCTCGTTACCTCCACCATTACCCGTCTTGTCGTCGCAAGAGTAGAGGTTGGCTACTCCGAAGAGCAGCACGATTGCAAGAAGCGTTGTGTAGAATTTCTTCATAATTGTAATATTAAGTTTTTTTGTTCTATTTTTCCAAGTAGTCATAGTCGGCCGTGCCGTTATTCACAGCACACACGGCCATGTTGTTCACAAAGCCCGTGGAGTCCATCACCAGCACATAGACCGAGGTTTTCTCCACCACCCACTCGTCGGCCATATCAAAGGAGTATGTTTTCGAGGCGCTCTGTTCGGCGGCCACAGCTCCGAGGTTGTCACCACGGTAGCTCTCGTTCACAAGGGCCCTCACTACGTGATTGTGGGTGTAGGACTTATAGAAACCGTTCACATTCTGGTCGGCCACGATGCCATCCTCCACCACATAGAGAGCCACGCGGTAGTGGTCGTTGCGCTCCGAGAGGAGGCTCACCTCCACCTGGCACGACTTGCCGTTATCCTTGTTGAACTTGGTCCTCACGGCCACACCCACGTGGGCGGGATAGAGGTCTGTGGAGCGCATCAGGCACTTACGGTAGGCGCTCTTCTCCTCGTTGGAATTCACACCGCCCTTGTCGCGCATGTCAATCAGGTAATATGGTTGTTCCTCAACCTTATAGTCGTTCATCATCTGGCTCGTGAGGGCAATACCCATGGGGTCCACACCGGGGTTGTGGAGGGCCATAAGGTGGCACGCCGTAGCCTCGTCCTCCATCTGTTTGTTGACCTGCAACATGTGGTTCTGGCCATCGGGGCAGAAGGCACAGTCGGTGGCCGTGAAGTCCATCACACAGATGTGACGCACAAACCTCGACACAGGCAACCTCTCGGGCGCCACAGCCTCAATCTCCACCTCGTTGGACACCACACCCTCGTAGGAGGCCGACACCTTGTGTTTGCCCGTCTTCACCGTGGTAAACTCGCCACCCTCGAGCGCAAAGAGCTCCGAAGTGTGGTGGAAGGTCACCTGCGAGGTTACGTCGCGGCCGTCGCTTGTGGCCGTGAGTTTCACCTTCGAGAGTCCGTCGGCGGCAACGCTCTGCACATCAGCCGTAAGCACAATCTCGCCAATCTCGCCCTCACTACCCCTGCAACCGCCAAGCACCACGCCCACGGCACACAGAAGCATCAATACGTATTTCGATTTCAAAATCCTCATATATCTAACCTTTTCAAAAAAACCTGTCAAAAAAACAACGCGCCCCTCGGCGGTTACTCCACAACGTAGTCCACCGACTCGCCCAGCTTGCAGACGTTGCAGTTGACAACGATGCGCCTATTGCTATCGATTGCCAGCACCACAACCCTCATATTTTCTACCTTCCAGCCTGCATCGAGTTTGAGAGTCTGAGCCCCCTCAACCTCGCGACACTTGCCACACACCGCACCATCGGCCAACTTGTGGCCATAGCGCGAAGTGGACGAAAGGGCACGCACCACATTGTCGCACACCTCCTCGTCGAAGGCTATGCCGTCCTCCAAGAGGACAACTTGGTAGTTATAGTAGCCCGAGCGGTTGGTGGTGAATTTGGCCTTCACCTCCACGCTCCTCGTTGACGAATTGTAGAGGCTCTCGATAGCAACACCACACTCGGCAGGATAGCGCTCGGCCACATAGTCCATAACGGCCTCAACCTCTGTGCCCTGGGTGCGGTCATAGACAGCCGTGAGGGTCTTACCCGTCACCATGTTGACACAGAAATATGGCAGTGCATCGCCCTTCGAGCCACACGCATAGAGGTAATCTTCCTTGGTGGTCATCGTGAAGGTCATCGGGTCAATCATCGTGGCGCTCATGTTGCGGTGGAAGGCCATGGGCACAAGCGCGAGGCCCCTCGACTGCACGGCCTTAATGGCCTGCGTGAGGCTTGGGCAGCCACTACAATAGACCGACGTAAACTGGAAGCCGGCAAAGTGCTGCGTATAGTTCCTCTCGGCGCCCGTGGTAGGCTCAGGCTCCACCACAATGCGCACCGTGTTGGTGGAGGTATTGGAGCCATAGATGGCCTTGAAGTCGTAGGTGCCCGCCTCAACGGTCGAAAAGCTCACCTCGCCCCAGCGGCCACGGTTTTCCACACCATTCAGCCACCAAGCCAGCTGCACCTCCTCCTCGGCGCTCACATCCTGCGAGCCGAACATCAGAGTGAAGGTCACACACTCCGCGCCGTCGGCCACAATGGATGTTTTGTCGGCAAAGAGTTGCAACTCCCCATCGGGGACAACCACGCCCCCACCCTCGTTACCTCGGCAGCCGCCACACAGAGCGACCACAGCGAGCAACAACAGGGCCTCAAACCTTTGCCAATATTTCTTCCACACGTTTTTCATTCGGGGGCCTTGTTTAGTCATTAAGCACATAGGCGGTCATACTCTCACCCAGTTTGCACACTGCGGCATTGTCCGTGATGGTCTGGCCATTGCTCAACCTCATAAGGGCATAGACCAATACACGGCAATTCTGTGCGTTGCTAACCGTAACACCCTCAACAACAAACTCTTTACTTACCTCGCCGTTAGCCGAAACACTCACAGCGGTGTCCTTATTGTAGTAGTTGAAGCTACCCGACACGGCCCTCATAACGTCGCTATACACACCCGAAGGCTCCTCGCCACCCGAGTAGCGAAGATCATCTTCGAGCAGCACACAGCCGAGGTCGTAGTCGCCACCATCCACACTCTGCACCGAGGCCTTCACGGTGAGGGTGTTACCCACAAGGCTTGTCTGGGTAATCTTCACGCCACAGGTTGCGGGGTATTTGCTAATCTGCTTTATCAGATTCTCCTTCACGTTGTCAACATCCTTTGCGCCACTAACCAAGACGTTGTTATCGTAGACACACGAGGGGTAGGAATTGCCCTTCCATTGTGCAAGTACCAACTCACTAACGTCGGGCGAGAGTTTGAATGGGTCGGGGCCACCTCCGTGGCAAGCCACAACAACCATCTGGTTGCCCCACTCCTCCTCCGCCTCGTGCAGCGAAGCGGTCATCTTGGGGCAAGCCGAGCACCAAGCGCCCGTGGCCTTATAGACAACCACCGTCTGGCGATATTTTTCGATTTTGGCTCGGTTCTCCACCCTAACCTTTACGGTGTTGGAGGCCGCATAGCCACGCCACGTTGCGCTAAACTCATACTCGCCATTGCGCACCGAGGTGTAGGCGTGTTTGCCATAGCCGAGCCAAGCACCCGTGGTTTCGTTTGTAACCTTCACCATGCCGGGCTCCTTCTCGCAGAGGTTTTCGCCCTTGCCATTGAGGAACGAGAAGGTTACCTTCTGCACGCCGTCGGCGTCGATAGCCTCGCGGTCGGCCACAAGGGTGTAGGTATCCTGGCTGGGATCTACCTCCTCGCCACCGGTGGGGCCGGTGGGAGTTTCGCCCCCATTGTCGGGAGTACCACTACAACCAACGGCCAGCATTGCAACCACGGCCCATGCCCACATATTCCTGATTTTCATATCTTTCTCTTTTTTTTATTCTTTCAACTCAACATTTTAGGTTGGCCCCTACGTTAGAAGGAGGTTGTAATAGTAAGGTTACCACCCGTGTAGGCGGGCATCATACGGCACACGCCACCCGAGCAAATCAGACCCTCGCGGGTGCGTCCGTAGCCGATGGCCACGCGAGTGCGGGAGGCGGTGTAGCTTGCACCCACGTTGTAGTAGTGCACCTGCTCCCTACCGTGGTTGTAGATGTCGCTCACGAAAAGGCTCCAACGGGGAGCCAAATTAACCTCCAAGAGAGCGGCCATCCAGTCGTAGTCGTTGGCCGACTCATACGAGAGGAGGTACTGCAACTCCAAGCGAGTGGAAAGCTTGGGAGTGAATTTGTAGAGCATATCGGCCACAAACACATTCGCCACAGCAGTGGAGTTACCCTTACCATAGGAGAGGTTGCGCTGCTGCATAGCATAGAGCAGTTTCAGTTTGAACTTGCGGGTAAAGTATTTTTCCATACCCACGTTCATATTCATCCACAGCATATTACCAGGAACATAACCACCCTCTTCGGGCAGGTTGAAGTAGGTCGAGAGGTTGAAGTTAACCTTCATACCCCTCTTGCCACCCAGCAGAGTACCACGGCGGAAGTTGTAGTAGACATCCAGCTGGCCACCCATCTCGCCACTGCTCACATAGTCGCCATTGATGTAGTATGGCATAGGTACATAGGGGTGGATATTGGTGAGCGAGTAGGAGTACTGCGCACACAGGGCGGGTACATAATTGAGGTTATTGTTGGTGATACTACTCTCGTCGAGCACAATGCCGCGGTTGTCGATGTAGGAGGTCATCCACTCCAACCTACGCAGCGAAAGGTTCACACCCAAGCCACCACCGCTATAGCCCAAGTCAACGAGCTGGGCGTTGCCGTTCTTGATGAGGTAGTTGTGGTTCACGCCTGCCTCAACATAGTTGTGGCGGTAGTGCCTCTGGCCTGCGTCGACATACTCCGCGCGGGCAACAAAGCCACCCATCTCGAAGTTTACACGGCCCGAATAGCCAGTGGTCGAGGGAGTTACACCCTCCTCCTCAATCATCACATTCACCTTCTGATAGCGATTCAGCACCGAGCCCTCAACGGCAAGGTTGGCATCCTCCCAACCAAGCAGGTTCGACAGCGAGAGCGATGCATCGGCACCCCTCACCTGCGTTTCGGACCACTCGGTGTGCACGGGATAGCCCTGGTAGTAGTTGTTCTCATCCTCGCTCACAACATAGTTGGTGAAGGGCATACGGGGCACACCCCACAGCACCTTGGTCTCGAAGATATCCTTGTAGTGCCAGTTCATCCTCGCACCCAGCAGTGCGCTATTGTTACCAAGCGCCCTATCCTCGTAGCTACGGAACAGCAGGCCACTACCAAACTGGTCGTAGAAGGTACCTGCCGTGAAGGCAAAGTCTTCGTCGTTCCAAGCGATGTAGTAGTTGGCCAGCTTGGTACCCTCCAAATTGGAGGGGAAACCCACAAGGGCGGGCTGGTAGGCCTCCATCTGCAAACCTGCCGAGAGGCCACCACGGTAGTAGTCCACTTTGAGGTAGTTGTTGGAGCCGAAGTTACCATCGGGCACCCTCGCAAAGGTCTTATCGTCATTAACATAACCAATGGAATTGCT
>JAFYRC010000008.1 GCA_017547065.1 Tidjanibacter sp. | reverse complement strand
TTGGTAATAACCTTTGGCTGTCCTACCTGCAACTCGTAGCCCTCACGACGCATAGTCTCAATAAGCACGGAGAGGTGCAGCACACCACGGCCATAAACGATGAACTTATCGGCACTCTCACCCTGTACCACGCGGAGTGCAAGGTTCTTCTCCAACTCCTTGTCCAAGCGCTCCTTGATGTGGCGGCTGGTAACAAACTTACCGTCCTTGCCGAAGAAGGGCGAGTCGTTGATGGTGAAGAGCATACTCATCGTAGGCTCATCGATGGCGATGGGGGGCAGGGGCTCGGGATTCTCGAAGTCGCAGATTGTGTCGCCAATCTCGAATCCGTCGATACCCACAAGGGCGCAAATCTCGCCACACTCCACGCTCTCAACTTTTGCCTTACCAAGACCCTCAAATACCATGAGGTCTTTGATTTTGGTCTTTACGAGCGAACCGTCACGCTTTGCGAGCGTTACGTTCATGCCCGAACGGAGCGTACCGCGAGTGAGTTTGCCCACAGCGATACGACCCAAGTAGGGCGAGTACTCGAGCGAGGTGATAAGCATCTGAGGGGTACCCTCCACTTTCTCGGGCTCGGGAATATCGTCAATAATTGTGTCCAAGAGGGGAGTGATGGTGTTGGTTTTCTCCTTGTAAGAGTGGCTCATCCAACCCTGCTTTGCACTACCGTAGATGGTGCGGAAGTCGAGCTGATCCTCGTTTGCATCGAGGGTGAACATCAGGTCGAACACCTGCTCGTGTACATAGTCGGGACGGCAGTTGGGTTTGTCCACCTTGTTTACCACCACAATGGGTTTCTTGCCCAGGGCGAGGGCCTTCTGCAACACAAAGCGTGTCTGGGGCATAGTACCCTCGAAGGCGTCCACGAGGAGGATAACTCCGTCGGCCATATTGAGCACCCTCTCAACCTCTCCGCCGAAGTCGGAGTGACCGGGGGTGTCGATGATGTTAATCTTGTAGTCCTGATAGATTACCGACACGTTTTTCGACAAAATGGTAATGCCGCGCTCCCTTTCGAGGTCGTTGTTGTCGAGTACGAGCGTACCACTAGCCTCTTGGTTGCGGATGAGGTTGGCTTGTAGAATCATCTTGTCCACGAGCGTAGTTTTGCCGTGGTCAACGTGTGCGATGATTGCGATGTTGCGTAGTTTCTGCATCTTCTTTTGTGAGTTCACTTTATTTTTACGGCTACAAAGGTAGTAATTTATGCCGTTTTGTGCTACCTTTGTAGTAAATAAAAAGGGTGTTTTTTTTTATGCACGAACAACTCAATATCAATTTTTCACACACTTTGTGTAGCCGAATATGCATCGGACGGGTGTCGGAACAGCTCCCAATGCTCCTTTCGCAGGGGACGAGGGTGATTGCCATTGCCGACCGCAATGTGTCGGAAGTCTGTACTGCGCTTGGGCTCTCGGAGGTACTTCTGGTGGATGCATCGGAGGAAAACAAGAGCCTTGCGGTGGCCTCGGATCTGTTGGGACAACTCGTAGAGATGGGTGCCGATAGGAGTACTTTCCTGCTCGGTATTGGTGGTGGAATCACAACTGACCTTGTGGGCTTTGTGGCCTCCACATATATGCGTGGTGTAAGGTTTGGTCTTGTGCCCACGACACTGCTGGCTCAGGTGGATGCGGCCATTGGAGGTAAGTGTGGCGTCAACTTCGGAGGCTACAAGAATATGGTTGGAAGTTTTGCTCCTGCCGACTTTGTGGTGTGCGATGTGGAGCTTCTTCATACGCTCGGCCACAGGGAATTACGCTCCGGAATGGCGGAGGTGGTGAAAACGGCAATCATTGGCGATGCCGAACTCTTTGCGCTTTGCGAGGCTAACACCATCGAGAGTCTTGCGGGTAATACGGCACTTTTTAGTGAGGTTGTTGGACGTGCAGCCGCCGTGAAATGCGCCATTGTGCAACGAGATTTGTTGGAGGGTGGCGAAAGGCGCTCCCTCAACCTCGGACACACCCTTGCCCATGCCATTGAGAGCCTTACTCACGACTATACCCACGGCGAGGCCGTGGCCGTTGGACTTGCCTATGTGGCGGCCAAGTCGCTGAATGAAGGACTTTTGGCGCAGGAGGATTATGAGCGTATTGTGGCTGTGCTGCAACGCTACGACCTTCCAATCTCTACCGACTTGTCGGAGTGTGCGCTTGCGGAGGCTATGGGCCACGACAAGAAAAACCACAATGGCCGAGTGGGCTGGGTGTTCCCTACCGCCATCGGCCACGGAGTTATATACAAATAGAAAAATACTATCTCACTGCCGATATTGACCCCCAGTAGGTTGTGGTGGGATAGAAATCGGAACTCAACTGCAACTGCGCACTACCCGAGGAGGAGTAGATTTGGAGCGTGAAGGTGTACTCGTTGCCGGAGTAGAGCCACGAGTTGAATGTTACATTCCACCCATCGTTTGTCTGCACGGCGGTGTAGCCGTTCAGGGTGGTGATTACGGTGTTGACCACGGCGAGTCGGTAGGGTGGAGTGAACCCCCGATAATATGGTAGGCAAATGTCGGCCCAATCAGAGTAGATTGCCAGCTCGGCGTTGGGATTATTGATAAGGTTGCTACCACCGGCGGGCTCCACGTTGAACATCGAGGGGTAGAAGATGAAATTGTGCGATAGCACGGTGGAGTCGATGAAGTGTTCGTAGGCTGCTTGACGAGCCTTGCGACGAGCAATGCGCTCGCGGTGCTTTTCGCTCAACTCACGCTCATGTCGTTGGTCGGCAGGAGCTTCAATGGGGGCGGAGGTGGTGCGAATGGCCCTGACTACGGGAATGGTAATAAGGGTGAGGGCGCACAGAGTGCCAATGGCGAGGAGTAATTTTTTCATAACCGAATAGTTTTATTGGTTGCATTTCTGTCCAGAGGTGTGCAAAATCCTTGCCCGAAGAGGACAAAACGTGGAGAAAACCGAAAACAAATTTGTACCTTTGCGGACGAAACACACATTTTGGCTTTGATATGAAGGCAGTATTCAAATATAGCAGTTCGAAACTTTCCCAAATCCCCGATCACGGCAAACCTGAGTTCGCCTTCATCGGCAGGAGTAACGTGGGCAAGTCGTCACTCATCAATATGCTCACCGAGAGCAAGATTGCAAAGGTGTCGGCTACTCCCGGTAAGACCAAACTTATCAACCACTTTTTGTGCGACGAGAAGTGGTGGCTGGTGGACCTTCCCGGCTATGGCTATGCCCGAACTTCGCAGACCGTGCGTAAGGAGTTTGCCACCATTATCACCGACTATGTGACCAAGGCTAAGGCTCTCCACTTCCTCTTTGTGTTGGTCGATAGTCGCCATGCCCCGATGAAGATTGACCTCGACTTTATGCAATTGCTCGGACGTGAGGGTGTGCCCTTCGGCGTGGTCTTCACCAAGACCGACAAGCAGAGCCAACGACAGACTAATCTCAACATCGAAGCCTACCGTAAGGCCCTTTCGGAGTGGTGGGAGGAGTTGCCCCCCATGTTTGCTACATCGTCTTCCAAGGTGCGTGGTAGGGAGGAAATTTTGGCTTTTATTGCAGAATGTTTAGTAAATGTTGATAAAACGGCAGAGTAAAATTGCAAATTTTGTAAATAGGCCTTAAATTTGCGTAACAATTAACCCATAAACATACAAATGGCTATACATAAACTTAAAATCTTTGCCTGCACCGGCTC
>JAFYRC010000007.1 GCA_017547065.1 Tidjanibacter sp. | reverse complement strand
TATGCCGTTGCCGCTGTGGTGTTTGTCTACGCCATGGTGCGCCTTGTGCAGACCATCCGCAACGAATCGGAGCTCGAATAGTGAAGAAAACGAAATAATATTGTGGGCCTGCTTTGCGTTTTTTAACTCAAAGAGTTATCTTTGCGCCTGCAAATGAAAACAACACACAAAATCATAACCCTTCTGACGCTTGCGGTGGCAACACTCGCAGGCTGTAAGCCATTGCCCAAAGACAAGGTTGTTGCCTCGGTGGGCCAGAGCGTGTTGATGCTCTCGGAGGTGAAGGCCGTGTCGGCCGACCTTACGGGTGCCGACAGCGCAAAGGTTGCCCAAAACTTTGTGGACCAATGGGTGCGTAACCAGGTGAAGCTCCAAGAGGCCGAGAGGACTCTCGCGGCGTTGATGCCCGAGATTGACCGCTTGGTGGAGGAGTACCGCACATCGCTCATTGGTGGCCGCCTCGAGCAACGCTACTTGCAGGGTCGCATGGACACCCTCATCACCGACGAGATGGTCAAGACATACTTCAATGCCCACCGCTCCGACTTTGTGATGGACCGCACCGTGTTGAAGGGACGCATTGTGCGCCTGCCTGACAACTACCGCCAGTCGGTCAAGCTCTTCAACCTGATGGGCTCCAAAGGCGAAGAAAAACAGCAGGACTTTCTGGACCTTTGTATGAAAAACAACTTCGAGTTGTACACCTTCGAGAATTGGGTCGATTTCAACGAATTCCTCTCATACTTGCCTGTGCGTAGGGGTAAGAACTACGACTACATCCTCACCGGCAACGAGATTCGCCAGATGGCAGATTCCGATCACAAGTACTTTATTCAGATTTACGACGTTATTAAGCAGGGCTCGAATGCTCCCTATGAGAGGGTGGCGGATATGGTTAGGCGTATCCTCTTCAACCGCCGTAGGGCCGAACTGCTCACCTCCTACAACGACAGCCTCTATTGGAGTGCACTCTCAGAGGGTGTGGTGACAATCCATAATATTGACAAATAAGAATTGAAAAACAGAGATATGAAAAGATTTTTTATTGCAGCGCTGACAATTTTGGCAACCACCGGTGCCTTCGCCCAACAGATTGTGGCAGATAAGGTAGTGGCTGTTGTGGGTAACTCCGCAATTCTCTACTCGGAGGTTGTCGATTTTAGCAAACAGGTATTGCAGCAGCGCAGGGAGCGCGGCTACACCTCCGACCGTAGTGCCATGAGCGAGGCCTTGGAGAACTTGATGCTCCAGAAGATGCTCTACAACCAGGCCCTCATCGACTCCGTAGAGATTAACCTCGACGGCGTAGCAGAGAATGTGGACCGCCAGGTGGATGCAATGATTGCCGATGCGGGCTCAATCGCCGAGTTGGAAGCTCGCGAGGGTAAACCCGTCTTTGAGATTAAGTCCGACCTTCGCACTAACGCTGAGGAGGCCCAGTATGCCCAGATGATGAGGATGACCATCATGAGGAAGGTGACCATCACCCCTGGTGAGGTGGAGAAGTACTACAACTCGCTCCGCACCGATATGCTCCCCATTGTGCCCGAACAGTATGTCTACGCACAGATTACCAAACTCCCCTCGTCGACCACCCTGGCCAAACAGCGCACTCGCGAGAGGCTGTTGGAAATGAGGGAGAGGATTGTTGGTGGCGCAAGGTTCGACATGTTGGCTCGTATGTACTCGCAGGATCCCGGTAGCGCATTGCAGGGTGGCGAGATGGACTTCATGGCAGCCGAGAGCTTTGAGAAACCCTTTGGTGATGCACTGACCAAGTTGCAACCCGGCCAAGTGAGTGGAGTTGTGGAAACCGTCTATGGCTTCCACATTATCCAGTTGATGGAGAAGAAGGGTAACCTCTACAAGAGCCGTCACATTCTTCTGCGTCCTACCTTTACCGACGCCGAGTTGGCCGAGGATATCACCATGCTCGACAGCCTTGCTACGGAGATTAAGGAGGGTCGCATTACCTTTGAGGCAGCAGCCGTGAAACACTCCGACGATAAGTACTCCAAGCAGAATGGTGGTTTGGTTACCAACCACGAGATGCTCGAAATGTATGGTGCTAACGACACCAGCTACTCGCGTACGGCCTTCTATAAGGAGGAACTCGGCCGTGACTATCCCTATATGCGTTCGCTCAAACCCGGCGAGCTTTCGACTCCTTTCCAGAGCGCGGACATGAGGGGTAACACACTCACCAAACTCATCAAACTCATTGAGATTATCCCTGCCCACACTGCGGGCCTTGCCAACGACTACCTCCAAATTGAGGAGATTGCCCTGCAAGACAAACAGCAGAGGGAGTTCGATAAGTGGCTCAACAAGAAGATTGCCACAATGTACGTCAAGATTGACGGCTCGATGGATACCTCGGAGTTCGAGAACAAAGCGTGGATTAAATAGTAGCCTAAGGCTGTCAATGTAGGAGTACCCATCGCTGGGCGCGCCGGTCATTGACAAAAAAACAAGGGATTCAGTGAAAAGAATTTTATATACAGCTCTTTTGGTGTTGCTCTGCGTGTGTGTAGCAACGGAGAGTGTGTGTGCCCAGCGTGCGGCACGCCCACGCAACGAGAAGGGCGAGGAACTCAAACCTGTGGACATGAAGTCGCGCCGCACACGTCCTGTGCCTGTGGGTGACTCCACAGGCTATGCACTTGTGGGCGATGTGGTGCTCTACCACAATGGCTCGGTAATTACGTGCGACAGTATGGTGCGCTACAACGACAAGAAGATGACCTGCTTTGGTAGTGTCATCATCAAGAAGGACGACACCTACATCTACGGCGACAAGGCTGAATATAGTGGCGACAAGAACGAAGCAAGGGTTTATT
>JAFYRC010000068.1 GCA_017547065.1 Tidjanibacter sp. | reverse complement strand
CTTTCGCTCTGCATAGTCCACAAGTGGCCTCTGCTCTCGCTTATTCGCATTTGCGAAAATTGAGAATTGAGAATTATTCACAGAGGGCGGTCTGCGGTCAACCTTTTCTGTTATTTTTACCAAACCCACCAAGACTACCAACCAAAAAAATATTTACTAATTTGTCGGTCGACGGTTAAGGGCAAGAAAGGGCAGAAAGAGCAAGAAAGGGCAGAAAGAGCAAGAAAGGGCAGAAAGAGCAAGAAAGGGGAAAAAACCGCAATACTATTCCCCCTCTAAGCTAGAGGGGGTGCCCAAAGGGCGGGGGCGTCTGTCCGACGTTTGACGTTTGACAAAAAAAAGTCGTTTGACGTTTGACGTTAGACGTTTGACAAAAAAACGCAGAGAGCGGAGGAAATTTTGTGCCAGCGTCAGAATGACGCTTTCCCCATTTGGCCACGCTTCTTATCAAGCGTTTGGCAGCAGTAAAAAACGCATAGAATTAGGCGAGTTCAAGGCGCACAAGAAAGCGGGCCCGCAGTTTGCTTTCGCAAATGAGGAGCCCGCTTATCGCAGTGCAACGACGAAATCGTCAATTATATGCGTTTTTTTACAAGATGGGAGTACCCATAAGTCCGCTCTGTACAAGGAAGGTTACAGCAACGGTGATAATTGCATACAACTCGGGGAATACGGCGAGAAGAAGGGTTTTACCCATAACGTCGTAGCCACCACCGATAGCAGCGATACCGTTAGCACAAATCTGACCCTGACGGATTGCCGAGAACAAACATACAAGACCTACGGTCAAACCAAGACCGAAGATAGCTGCAGCCTGCATCAAGCTGATACCGGGAGTCAGGTAGCTCTGGATGAAGAAGAATGCTGCGAAACCGTAAAGACCCTGAGTTGCGGGCAGAGCCGAAAGAATCATCGACTGACCGAACGAGTTCATACGTTTTTTCATTGCACCAACAGTTGCGTTAGCTGCAATAGAAGTACCATAAGCACTACCGATACCCGAAAGTGCAACCATCAGTACTACACCAATGTAAGCAAGAATAATGTTCATAATGTTTAAGTGTTTTTGTTTGTTAATTATTTATTTGTATTTGATTTTTGTTATTTCTCTTCGCTTTTACGGAAGGGGGTATAGATGCGTGTTGCGGCCTCGAAACCGGCGTTCTTATAGAACTCGATGAAGGTCAGACGCATCGGGTGGACAAAGGCACCAATGGCAGACATGAAGATGTTGATACCGTGACCAAAGGCCAAGATGGCGAACATCACAAGCTGTCGTACCACGGGGATGTCGGGAGCAAGGCTACCTGCCAGATCGTTGAATACAACCGCCAGCGCACCACCCGAAAGGCTGATGGCAAACAGACGGACGTAGCTCAACACGTCGCCCAGCAGACCGGTGAGGTTGTTGTAGGTGTCCCACAAGCCCGAGCCGAAGTTCACGAGGGGGTTACGGTTGGGGTTGTTGAGCAACAACATCAACACTGCACCCACGCCCAGGATACCCAGGCAGAGGGGCGACGAGAAGCCGAAGCCCTCCACACCCACCATTGGGAGCAGGAACGCCAACAAGCAGTCGACCAAGATGATAAGCCAGCCGAGGGTGCCGAAGGAGTACTTAAATCCGTAGGCAATCGTGGTGTTTATCACATTGAGTATCAGCGCAAAGATAATCTGCACAATACCACAGCCGAGTGCGATATAGAAGAGCTGGTCGTTGACGGTCTGGATGGCGTTGTGGTACCACTCGGGCACGCCCAACTCACGGAGCGACACGCCAAAGACGTTGCCCACGCAGAGGCCGAAGAGCACCGAAGCGCCACCGAGCCACATTACCAACTGCGAGATCAGCTTCATGCCCTTGATCTTCTTCAACCACATGAACAGACCAATCAGGAAGAACACCGCACCATAGCCCGCATCGCCAATACAGAAGCCGAAGAAGAGCATATAGAAGGGTGCAAAGTACCTCGTGAGGTCCATTGTGCCATATTTGGGCACGGCGTAGAAGTCGCCGATAAATTCGAAGGGTTTGGCGAACCAGCCGTTTTTGAGAGCCACGGGAGTTTCGTCCTCCATGGTGGGTTTCTCCTTGGCATAGAGAAGGTCGCCCTGCGCATCGAGCAGTGCATCCACAGCCTCCTCGTTGGCCACAGGAGCCCAGCCCTGCAATACGATAAGCCTACCCTCTGCCTCGCCTGCGCCACTGTGGCTCACCTGGCTAAACTGGAGCCTATCGGCAAGGGCTGCGCCGTGGTTGGCCACCAAGTCGGCACTCGCAACACACCTACCCAGCACCTCCATCCACTCGTCGAGCTGAGCATTAAGGTGATGCAACTCAGCCACCTTACCTTCCACATTGGTCTGTGGAGTGCGCACCTGCTGTGCATCGATGGCGGGAGCGGGCTCGCCCGCGCGGGCAACGATAACAAAGTAGGTCACGCCACCCTTCTCGGCAATCACTTCGAGGGTGTAGTTCTCGCTCCACTCGGCCTCGGCCCTTGCAAACTCATTTGCATAGCACGAGTAGAAGTGCAGCACGATACCCTCCTCTGCCAGGCGGGCAATGCTCTCGGGCTCAAAATCGCCCCACACGGAGAGTTCTTCAACCTCCTTCTCCGTCTTGGCAATCTGGCCCTTGAGGCTCTCCACACGAGCCGAGGCGGTCTTATAGCGATTATAGGCCTCCTCGCCCGTAGCATAGGGTTCGCCCAACTTGAAGCCCTCCTTCTTACGCAAGGAGGCAAACTCCTCGGCCGCAGCCTTGTGGCCCTCGATCTCCACGAGCAGTGCACGTTCCTCCTCATTGGGTTCCCAGCCTGCGGTGGTGATGTCGACCACTCCGAGTTCCTGCAACTTTGCAAGGAACTCCTCCTGTGCCTTATGATAGAGCACAAGAGTGTATTTATTCATCCTTACAATCATAGGGCTTCGAGGTGTTCGTGTTTAGTTTTCACAATCTTCTGTGCACTCTTCGAGAGGTTCTCTTCATCCTCCAAGAAGCGCTTAATCTTACGAATAGCGTCCTCATAACCAGGGATTTGCACCTTCTCGTAGAGGTTCACCTTCTGAGTGGTTTTCTTTCGTGCGTGGTCGAGCAGTTCCGTACGGCGGTTGAATACCTCAAACTCGATTCCGAGTCGGGCGATATCTTTGAGCACCTCCACACCGTCGGCATACCAAGCCGGCGAGGAGAACAGGTCGTAGTCCTTCTGCTCAAAAATCACCTCTTTTAGGACAGGTATCTTCACACCGGCAATCTTACTCACACTCAACTCCACATCCTTAACCCTCAAAAGGTCGCCATCGAACTCGCCCCACAGAGCCGACATATAGTCGTAGCGGGCCTGCAACGCCTCGATGCGCTCGCGGTAGCCTTCGGCCTTCTCTTTGGCCGCCGACACCTCAACCCTCAGAGCCGACTCCTTACTCTTGATGGTAGGAAGGGCCCTTTGGCGCATTTTGAGCTGCTTGCCGAGTTCGCCAAGCGATGTTTTGTTGTATTGAAACTTTATTGCCATCTAAATTATATTATCTATTAGAATGGTTCTTATTTCATGAAGTTGTTCCATTTTTGAGCTATTTTTTCTCCTCCTGCGAGGGAGTAGAGTGGGCCTCTATGACCGAGCAGAGAAGGAAAAAGAGCCAAAAAAGGACAACTTATTTCCAGTACTTTTCTACCAACTCCGACTTAATGGTTACCTCGCTCTTCTTGAAGTACTTAGCAAACAGACTCCAAGCGGTGTCGAGCATCTCAGTAATATCGATGTTCACGTCAATGGAGAGCAACTTGTCCGAGTACTCCTTCGCGAAGGCCAATGCACGCTCGTCGTAGTCCGAGAGGTCGAAACCGTTCTCCAACTTGGTCTTAGCACCCGCAGCATCCGAGTACAAACGTACAGCGGCATTCATCACCTGGGGGTGGTCCTCACGAGTCTTCTTACCAATAACGAGCTGTTTCAGACGCGACAGCGAACGGAAGGGGTCAACGATAACCTTACCGGTGTCGGTGTCGTTACGCAGGAAGAGCTGACCCTCGGTAATGTAACCGGTGTTATCGGGCACAGCGTGGGTAATGTCGCCACCCGACAGAGTGGTCACAGCGATGATGGTAATCGAACCACCCGAGGGAAGCTGTACAGCCTTCTCGTAGATCTTCGCCAAGTCCGAGTAGAGCGAACCGGGCATAGAGTCCTTCGAGGGGATCTGGTCCATACGGTTCGACACGATAGCCAATGCGTCGGCATAGAGGGTCATATCGGTAAGCAGCACGAGTACCTTCTCGCCCTTATCGGCTGCAAAGTACTCCGCAGCGGTGAGGGCCATATCGGGTACCAGCAGACGCTCAACGGGAGGGTTCTCTGTGGTGTTCACAAAGCACACAATCCTATCCAACACACCTGCGTTCTCGAACAAGTTCTTGAAGTAGAGGAAGTCGTCGTTGGTCATACCCATACCACCCAAGATGATCTTGTCGGCCTCGGCACGGAGTGCCACGTTTGCCATCACCTGGTTGTAGGGCTGGTCGGGGTCGGCGAAGAAGGGGATCTTCTGACCCGATACAATAGTATTATTAAGGTCGATACCTGCGATACCTGTTGCAATCAGCTCCGAAGGCTGGCGACGTTTGAAGGGGTTAACGGTGGGACCACCAATCTCCCTCTCCTCGCCCTCCACGGGTGCGCCACCCTCGAGGGGCTGACCGTAGGCATTGAAAAAACGACCGGCCAAGCCATCACCCACCTTCAAGGTTGGGGGTACGCCGTGGAATACAACCTCTGCGTCGGTGGAGATACCCTCCGTACCCTCAAACACCTGCAAGGTTACCTGGTCGCCCATAATCTTCACCACCTGTGCCAAGTGGCCACCAACGGTAGCCAGCTCGTCGTTACCAACGCCCGTAGCCCTGAGCGATACGGTCGCCTTGGTGATGTTGTCAATCTTTGTGTATATCTTCTGAAAAGCCTTTGTTTCCATACTCTTTTTCTCCTTTCAATTCTCTCTCTTATTTACCTGCAACAAACTGGTCAATCTGCTGGCGGTAGTTGTCAAACTCGGCACTCTGCCACTCGGTGTAGTTGAGCTGCTTGAAGAGGTTGATGAGGGCCTTGAAGTAGGCCGAGCACTCCTCAAAGTCGCCGAAGTTGTACTCCTTGCGGCACACATCCATCACCAAGTCGAACATATATTTCTGGCGCTCGATGGGGCAGTTTGCATCAATCGAGTCGAAGGCGTCCTGCTGCAAGATCACAAAGTCCAGCAACTCGCTCTTCCAGAACCTCTCGTGGTACTCCACAGGTACACCGTCGTCACCCAAGATGTTGATCTGCTCGGCAGCCTCCTTACCCCTCTGTACGAGAGTCTTACCCTCCATAACGCTCTTCACCCAGCCGGGCTCGATGTGACCGTCGAGGTACTCCACGATTTCGGGATACTCGAGGTATTTCGAGTAGCTATCCAGGGGGTCGATTGCGGGGTAGCGTTTGGAGTCGGCACGCTGCTGCGAGAGTGCATAGAAACACCTTGCAGCCTTCTTGGTCGACTCGGTCACGGGCTCCTTCAAGTTACCACCCGCAGGCGACACAGTACCGAGGAAGGTTACCGAACCGGTAGCGCCGCTACGCAAGTGAACAAGACCTGCCCTCGAATAGAAGTTCGAGATGATGGCCGAAAGGTCCATAGGGAATGCATCCTGACCGGGAAGCTCCTCCAAGCGGTTCGACATCTCACGCAGAGCCTGTGCCCAACGCGAAGTAGAGTCGGCCAAAAGGAGAACTTTCAGACCCATTGCACGGTAGTACTCTGCGATGGTCATACCGGTGTAAACCGAAGCCTCACGAGCAGCTACGGGCATGTTGGAGGTGTTACAGATGATGGTTGTACGCTCCATAAGTTTGTGGCCCGTACGGGGGTCGTCCAAGTGGGGGAACTCGGCAAAGATCTCCACAACCTCATTTGCACGCTCACCGCAAGCTACCATGATGATAACATCGGCCTCTGCCTGCTTCGAAATTGCGTGCTGCAACACGGTCTTACCCGCACCGAAGGGGCCGGGGATAAAGCCGGTACCACCATCAGCCAGGGGGTTGAAGGTGTCAATAGCCCTCACACCTGTCTCCATAATACGGCTGGGACGGGGTTTCGATACATAGCCCTTAATGGCCTTCTTCACGGGCCATTTCTGCACCATGGTCACCTCGTGATCCTCGCCCTTCGAGTCGGTCAGCACTGCCACAACGGTGTTTACGTTGTAGGAGCCGGCCTCGGTGAGCGACTTGATGGTGTAGGTACCATCCATAACGAAGGGAACCATAATTTTGTGGTCAATCCACAACTCCCTAACCTCGCCGAGCCAGTCACCTGCGGTCACCACATCGCCCACCTTTGCAAGTGGTTTGTAGTCCCAGAGTTTCTCAAAGTCGATGGGGTCGGTCTGTGTACCCCTCTCAATGAAGAGGCTCTCCATTGTTTCGAGGTCGTTCTGCAAACCGTCGTAGTTGCGGGAAATAATACCCGGAGCCAGTGTGGCCTCCAGCATGTGTGCCTCAAACTCCACCTCTGCACCAATGCGCAGACCTCGGGTAGAGTCGAACACCTGAACATAGGCATCTTTGCCTGTTACCTTGATTACCTCGGCCATCAGCTGTACGCCACCCACGGTGATGTGGCAGATCTCGTTCTGCGACACGGGACCGTCGACACGCACAATCACGATGTTCGAAATAATACCTTGTACTTTACCGGTAGTTTTCATTTACTTTATATTTATTGTTTTATTTCTTTTCGTTCGGTTCTTACGTAGCTTTTATCGCTCCTCTGCATAGCGCCTCTCGGCCTCGGCGATCTTGTCGCCTGCACCAAGCGATGCCACCAAGCGGCGGAAGAGTTCCTTACCCTTCTCACCATCGAGTGTAGCCCAGCGGTGAACAAGGCAGAGGCGGGCAACATAGCCCAGCAGCATATTCACGTTGAAGTAGTCAAACAGAGAGAGTTCCTCCGCCATATTCCACCTAATCATGTCGATGCGGTGCTCCTTTTCGAGAAGGTTGTCGCCCTCCGAGAGTGCAGCGATGAGGGTGTCGATGTAGCCAACCTCGCCCTTCAAGCCGAAGTCCACGGCCGAGGAGCGTCCCAGTTGGGCCACAATCTCACCACCACCCACGAGTCTTTCACCAATGGAGAGTCCCTTGCGCCTTGCGGTCAGGGCCACCGAGATGTTACGCAGGTTGCGGTCGGCCTCGGCCCACGCCCTCACAAAGCGGCACTTGCTCTTGGCGCAGTGGCGGTAGTAGGCAGCGAAGATTTCACGCTCGAAGGAGGAGTCAACACTCACCCTCTCCAAGCGGGGGTCGTCGGCATCAACCTCACCCTTGGCCACCTCGTCGAAAAGAGCGATCACCTCCGCCAACTCCGAGGGTAGCTTCGAGGGGCTAACCAACTCCTCGGCCAACTCCTCACGCGAGAAGTTACCCAGAGTCGAGAAGGCCTCCCTGCCTGCACGCAGATTCACGAGGTTGCACACGTCGTGGTAGAGCAGCAATGCACCCAGCGCCTTACGGTCGGCGGGCACAAGCTCCCCTGCAATCTCGTCTATGATACTCCTTGCGTCAAAACCCTTCAAGTCGCCATCGAGCTGATAGTCCCTGAGGCTTGCAACAAGGCAATAGTAGTTCGTAGCCATAGTTAGTCTGGTTTGTGTGAAAGACTATGACCTAAAAAAGCAACTTAACGATTTTCTCTTTGAGGTACTCACCCAGCAGAGCGTTGAAATCCTCGTCGGTGAAGCTGATGTAGTATCCACCCTCTTTGGGTGCCACCTTGAAGCCACTCTTAACCCTATCCGAGTAGCCAACCTCCACGCCCTCGGCCAGCAGAGCCTTAACGGCACCCTCGGCGTCGGCCTCAAACTGCTCTTTGAGCGCAGTGGGAAGGGTTGCCTCCAACTCTACCCTCTCGCCATTCCAACTGCGAGCAATACCGAGCAACATCTCCTTAACGAAGGCGGGCTCGATGGTTGCTGCGTGTACGGCGGGCTCAACAGCCTTTGCCACAACAAGCGAAGCAATCTGCTCTTTGAGTGCAGCCACAGCCTGACGGGTAGCCAGGGCCACCTCAGTCTGGTTATTCTTTTTGATCTCCTCTGCTTTCTGCTCGGCAGCCTTGATGGTTGCTGCTGCGGTTTTCTCGGCCTCAGCCACAATGGCAGCAGCCTTCTGCTCGGCCTCGGCCACCATACGCTCGGCATCCTCACGGCCTTTGGAGAGACCCTCTGCATAGAGTTTCTCGGTCAGTTCTTGAAGTTTTTTGTTTTCCATTATTGTCTGTTTTTGTATATTATTTTTGTTTTGTTCGGTTTCAACTTACTGGTGTTCGGGGCGGAGCAGGTCTGTAACGACCTTGATTGGCGAGAAGGTGGTGATGGGCACCTCTACAAACAAGGTGTTCCACGAAGCCATTGCGCCATTCCACAAACCGGGGAGTTCCTGTGCCAGCAGGGTGCGACCTGCCGACGACTTGCTCGAAATGAAGCCCGTTGCGGGATCAACATAGTTCTTAAAGTTGTACTTCTCACCCTTGCGGTTCTTGGTGCCACACACGATATCAACGGGGTTGAAGTGGGTAGCCTCCGACATCAGGTGCTTCTGCTCGGGCGAGATTTGCGACGACTCGGCAATCTGCAACGACACAACACCATCGGCACCCTCGGCCCAGAAGGGGCCACCACCGGGCTCACCCTCGTTGCGCACCATACCGCACACCCTCAATGGGCGATCCAACAGAGCGGCAAGAGTAGCCTTCAAAGCCTCCTCACCCTCGGCCTTCACACTCTCGGGCAACCTCACGCACAACTCCTCCTCCACAAAGCGGAGCACCTCTCCAACATTTGCAGTACCCTCCTCCAAGGCGGCAGCGTAGTCGTAAATTTTCTTCTGCGTGGTAACCAGAATACCGGCCAGAATCTCTTTGTATTTGATTGTGTCGCCCTTGCGTGCATCGGGGGCAACATTGTCGATTGTCTTGATGAAGATGACGTCGGCGTCGATATCGTTAAGGTTCTCAATCAGCGCACCGTGGCCTGCGGGGCGGAACAGCAAGCGGCCACTATCGTCACGGAAGGGAGTGCAGTCGGGATTTACGGCAATGGTGTCCGTACTACTCTTCTGCACCGACATGGAGATGTTGTAGCGCACGTCATAGCGGCTCTCGTAGTACTCCTTCACGCTGTTGAACAGCTCACGGAAGCCCTCCATGTGCTCGGGCGACACGGTGAAGTGGATGTTCACAACGCCGTCGCAAGCGGCATACATAGCGCCCTCCACCAAGTGCTCCTCAAAGGCGGTACGCGAAGTACCCGAGGGATAGCGGTGAAACAACACAAGGCCTTTGGGCTTGGCGCCATATTCGAGGCCCTCGCCAATGATTGCCGAAATAACATCCTTCAACGATGCGCCCTCGGGCACAATTTTGTGGAGCTCCTCTGCAAAGGCAAACTTATCCAGATTGGCCTCCACTTTCTCCACCACCGAGTTCATCTCGCCCTCGTTCACAAACGAGAAGAGGTCTTTGAACATACGGGTGGCGGCACCACTGGCGGGCACAAACTTCTCAACTTTGAGTCCGTTTGTTGCGGCGCGATACTCGGCGCGCAACTCCTCGGCCATGGCATCATCAATGGCACGAATACCATTACCGACGGTGGCGGAAGACTTGATGTTAAGATAGGGAAATCCTTTGCGGAAGTTGTCGATTTGCTGTTCTACCTCACAAAGTGAGAGGCCGTGGTCAGCAATTTGTTGAAGGTCTTGCTCGGTAAACATAGCGGTTCAAATTTCAGGTGTGCGTTTTAATCCGACAAATGTACCCTTTTTACTCCGAATTTCAAAACCATTTCGAGCAATTTATCACCCCAAAGTGCATTTCGTGTAATTATTTTGACCTTCGGGCTACTTTTCGACAAAAAATATTAACTTTGTGGTTTGATATGGTACAGAAAAAAGCGAACATAAGCCTCAAAGCCTACAACAGCTTCGGAGTGGACACCACAGCCGACCTACTCGTCGAGTGGGAATCGGTGGCCGACCTTGTGGAGTGGATGCGCACCGAAGGTGACACACTCACCTCCAAGCCCTGGAACATCCTCGGCGGAGGTTGCAACACTCTCTTCACGGGCCCCTACCACGGCACCCTCATCCACTCGGTGGCAAAGGGTATCACCGTTGTGAGCGACACCCCCGAGGAGGTCATCATCCGTGTGGAGGCAGGCCACCTCTGGGACGACGTAGTGGCGTGGAGCTGCGAGCGAGGGCTGTGGGGAATCGAGAACCTCTCGGCCATACCGAGCAGTGCGGGCGCAAGTGCCGTACAGAACATCGGAGCCTACGGCGTGGAGGCCAAAGACTGCATCCGGAGTGTGGAGGTGCTCTATGTCGACACTCTTGAATTGGGCACCATCGCGGGCTGTGACTGCGAATTTGGCTACCGCCACAGCATATTCAAAACAAGCCTTGCGGGCAAGGTGATAATCACCGCCGTAAACTACCGTCTTTCGCACACCCCCGCACCCAAGCTGGGCTACGGAAGCATTCAGGAGGAGGTGGCAAAGCTCGGCGAGCTCACCCCCCAGGCCATACGCACAGCCATAACAACCATTCGCAACAGCAAACTCCCCGACCCTGCCGTAACGGGCAATGCGGGAAGTTTCTTCACCAACCCCATCCTGCCCCGAGAGCAGGTGGAGGCCCTCAAAGAGCTCTATCCCACAATGCCCACCTACGAGGTGGAGGGTAGGCCTGAGTGCTTAAAAATCGCCACGGGGTGGATGATTGACCAGCTCGGCTGGAAGGGACGCTCGATGGGCCGTGCGGGAGTGCACAACAAACAGGCCCTCGTGTTGGTAAACCTCGGAGGAGCCACAGGCGAGGAGGTTGTGGCCCTCGCGGAGCGCATCTGCGCCGAGGTGAAAGAAAAATTTGGCGTGGAGATACACCCCGAGGTAAACATCTTGTAACACCCAATCATTAGGGAGAGTTATGATACTGACCGAAAAATTCAAGAAGTACATCACCGAGCACCAGCTCGCCACCACAAGCAACCGTATTCTGCTGACTGTGAGTGGCGGTGTGGACTCGATGGTAATGATGCACCTCTTCGTGGAGGCCGGCTACACTGTTGGTGTGGCACACTGCAACTTCCAGTTGCGTGGCACCGAGAGCGAGGAGGACGAAGTACTTGTGGCCGAGCAGGCTGCCGCCCTCGGCGTCCCCTGCTACAACCGCCGTTTCGACACCAAGGGCGAGATGGCCGCTACGGGCGAGAGCGTGCAGATTGCCGCACGCAGGTTGCGCTATGGATGGTTCTCGGAGCTGTGTGCCGACGAGGGCTACGACACCATTGCCGTTGCTCACCACGCCGACGACAGCATCGAAACCTTCTTTATCAACCTCCTGCGTGGCACGGGACTCAAAGGACTCACGGGCATAAGCATGACCAACGGTCGCATCATCCGCCCGCTTCTCTTTGCCACCCGCCACGAGATTAACGACTATGCCAAGGCGCACAAGATACCCTTCCGTGAGGACTCCTCAAACCGTTCCACGAAGTATCTGCGCAACAAAATACGATTGGGCATTGTGCCCCGCCTGAGAGAGATTGTCCCCTCGTTCACACAGACCATGGGTAGCAACATCGACCGCCTGACCGACGCCCAGCACTTCATCAACCACGCCATCGACAAGATTGCCGCCGAGGCGGTGGAGCACTACGGTGGCGAGGATATTATCGACCCCTCGAAAATCGACCACGGCTTCCCGCTCAACTTCGTAATCTACGAGCTAATGAGCCAGAGCTATGGTTTCAAGGGCGACGTTGTCGATTCACTTTGCGATGCACTCCGTGCAGGCGCAACCGGTAGGCGCTTCTACTCCCCCACCCGCGTGGCCTACATCGACCGTGGCCGCATCGTCATCTCCCGCATCGCCGAGAGCGACGACTGTGTGGTGGAGTTCGACCCCGCCAAGAGCAAGGTCTATTGTGGCAACTCGGTGCTCTACATCGAGCGCACCGACATCGACAACATCGACTCCCTCTTCCAGCCCGACAACGTGGCTCTGCTGGACGCCGACACCCTCAACGGCCCCCTCACACTGCGTAAGTGGAAGGAGGGCGACAGGTTCATCCCCCTGGGTATGAGTGGCGAGAAGAAGGTGAGCGACTACCTCATCGACACCAAAATGTCGATGGCTGAGAAGAGTCGCCAGTTTGTGTTGTGCATGGGTGAGGAGATAGTGTGGCTCGTGGGTCAGCGCATCGACGAGAGGCACAAAATCACCTCCGCAACCGAGAATGTAATCAAGATTGTCAAAGAGATAGTATAACCCCGCGGACGTCGGGCACGGCCCACGTCGCAAACCCTTCCCCCGACCATGGCAAAAGCAGTACGTTTCAAAGAGTCCTACGCACAGTATGAGCAACTTGTGGCCGACATCAAGGCCCACAAATTCGCGCCCATCTACCTACTGATGGGTGAGGAGGGCTATTTTGTAGACTCGCTCGTGGACCTGCTGGCCGACAACCTGTTGGAGCCACACGAGAGGGATTTCAACCAGATTGTGGTCTACGGTAAGGACACCGATGAGGGCACAATTATCAACTACGCCCGCCAGATGCCCATGATGGGTGGCAGGCTTGTGGTCATCGTAAAGGACGCCGCTTCGCTCCGCAAGATCGACACCCTCTCGCTCTACACCGCCTCGCCCGCACCCACAACAGTGTTGGTGGTGGCCTGCAAGGGTAAGAGCGTCGACAAGCGCACCACCTTCTACAAGCACGCCTCGGCCAAGGGTGTTGTGTTTGAGTCGTCGAAGCCCTACGACAACGAACTCGCTCCGTGGCTGGCAGGCTACATCAAACGCAACAAGGGTTGTAACATCGAGGAGAAGGCCCTCAAAATGGTGACCGACCACATGGGTACGGACATCGCAAAGGTTGTAAACGAATTTGACAAAATGCTCACCCGCCTGCCCGAGGGCACCAAGCTCATCACCGCCGACCACATCGAGCAAAACATCGGTATCAGCAAGGAGTACAACAACTTCGAGCTTATTGAGGCCGTGGGTCGCAAGGAGTTCGGCAAGGCTATGCGCATTGCCGACTACTTCGGTCGCAACCAGAAGAGCAACCCGATGGTGGTAACAATTTCGACCCTCTTTGGCTACTTCCAGAAGCTATTCATCATCAACTATAAAGAGTGGCAAACGAAGGTCAAGGGCATGCCCCCCGCAAGCGACGCTGAGCTGGCAGGACTTTTGAAAGTGTCGCCCTTCATGCTGGGTGGCTACAAGCAAGCCGCAAGGCTCTATCCCAATAAGAAAATTTTCGTCATCCTGGGCCTTATCAGGGAGTATGATATGAAGAGCAAGGGTATTGGAGGTGGTGGCGCCGATGCCGGCGAACTCCTCCGCGAACTGCTCATGAAGATTATGATGATGTAGGGAAAAAGATGATCTATGTGAACGGCATACAGACCTCGTGGAGCGAGGCCGAGTTGAGTCCCGAGGCGCTGTTGGGGCAGAACTGGGTGTACACCACAATCAACACCTACGCCCACCAGCCGATGCACACGGCCCTTAAATTGCGCTATGCGCTCGACTCCTTCCAGGCTCTCTATGGTTTCCGTCCGAAGGTGTCGGCCGAGGAGGTCAACAGCCAGATTAGGGGCCTACTCTACTATGGCATCTACCCCGAGCACGGCAACACACTGACGCTTTACCTTATTGCAACACCCGAGGGTGAGTGCACCACGCTCTTGACCCACACCGCATCTACCCCCTACGACGGCTATTCGCTTCTCACACTGCGTCCCAAGGCCGCCATCACAAACTACGAGATACCCTTCGAGAAGCACCACACCTCCGTGTCCCTCACCGCCGCACGCTTTGCCGACGACTTCGCACGCCGCAACGGCTCGGGCATCGCCCTGAGGGCCAACCGTGCAGGCTCGCTCATATCTACAGGAGATTACCCCCTCTACGCCCTGCGCGGAAATGTGCTACTCACCACCTCCACCGACAAGGGCGCACGCCCCTCGGCCGAAAGGGAACTGATGGCAGAGCTGTGTAGTATGGCAGGGGTGGAGATAATCGAGGGCGAGTTGCGTACCGACGAAATAGCTGATTATGAGGAAATTTTGGCATTCACGCCAATGGGTATTCAGATGATTGGCAGCGCCGGCGACATGCTTCTGCACAGCATCACCGCCCACCGCTTGGAGCCACACCTTAAAGCTCTGACTCGCAAAGGTATTCTTCGATAGCGGAGATCACATCGTCGAGGTCGAAACCTCGGCTCATTCCAAAACGCACAAGCTTGGTTTTCAGGTCGTAGGCATTCTTATAGGATGTCTTTGCCGCCTTTTTGCGTATCATCTCCGCAAGGCGCTCCGTGTTGCCTTCGGGCGTGAGTTGGTCGAGGGCGGCTGCAATGATGTCGGGTGCCACCGACTTGGCGCGCAGGGCCGCACGAATCTTGTGCACACCCCACCCCGAGAACCTCATTTTCTCCCTCACATAGGCCTCGGCATAGCGTCTATCGTCAATGAATCGCTCCTTTTCCAAGCGTGCGAGCACACCCCTCGCGTCGGCGTCCGAAAGTCCCCAACGGCGCATCAGGCGCAGGGCGTCACCACTACACTTCTCCGCACGAGCACAGAGCCTCATCAGCGAGGCGAGAGCCTGCTCCGGAGTCTTGGTGCGCGGAACCTTAGGGCCGTATGTTAGATTGGTTTTCGGCACGATACAATGCGGGGTTTGGAGAATATATCCTCAATCACTTTCACCTCTACAAATCCTCTACAAACAAGACACTGAGCCACCTCGGAGGCATATTTTTCGTGGATTTCGAAGTAGAGCCCACCACCGCCCACGAGGGCTTTGAGGGCCACGTCGGCAATGCGCTCATAGAACATAATAGGGCTCTCGTCGGGCACAAAAAGCGCCAACGAAGGCTCGTAGTCGGTAACATTCACAGCCATCTGTTCACGCTCGCAAGCAGGAATGTAGGGTGGGTTGGAAACCACCACGTCGAGGCTCTCGGCCGAGGGCTCAAAACCAAAAATATCGGCCTCCACAAACCTCACATCGGCACCATTGGCCACAGCATTTTCCCTTGCCACAGCAAGCGCCTCGGGCGACACATCCACCGCCGTAACCTCGGCACCCTCAATAAGCTTGGCCAGCGACACCGCAATGGCGCCACTACCCGTACCGACGTCCATGAGTCGCAGCTGCGCCCCCTTAGCGCCCCACTCCTCGGCAATCAGTCGGACCAACTCCTCCGTTTCAGGTCGGGGAACAAGCACCCCCTTACGCACAGCAAAGCGCAGGTCGCAGAACTCCGTGTGGCCCACAACATACTGCACGGGGCACCCCTCTGCGAGCCTACGGAGCACCACCACGAAGGCCTCCTCATTGAGGTCCTCCACCGGAGCATTGGGCATAAGTGTCATACCGAAGCGGTCGAAGCCATAGAGATCGGTGCAGATGCGCTCGGCAATGGCCACCGGCTCGGGGTGGTCGTAGAGCGGCGCAACGCTCATCCACACTTTATTATAGATTTCTCTGCGTGTCATATCAAGCCTCCTACAACATCACCACGCCAAGGGTGGTAACGGAAATTAGAAACCACAGCACAACGCCCAAAATCAGCGGTTTTGCCCCCACCTTGCGGATGGACTGCACCGAAAGGCCGCAGCCAATGATGAACAGAGTGAGGCACAAAGCCTTACGGGCAACCTTCACCACGCCCGTCGTAAACCACTCGGGCAGAGGAGCGTAGGTGTTGAGAATCATCGCGCCGATGAACATCAGAATAAACCACGGAATGGCAATCTTCTTGCCCTTGGAGCGAAACACCAACACCGACACCAGCGCCAGCGGGAATATCCACAGCGCACGGGTGAGTTTGATGGTCGTAGCCACCGCCAGCGCCTCCTCGCCGTAGGCCGCACCCGCCCCCACCACCGAGCTTGTGTCGTGGATGGCAATAGCCGCCCAGGTGCCAAACTGCTGTTGGGTGAGCCCCAAAGCGTGGCCGATAGGAGGGAACACAAAGAGGGCTATGGCGTTGAGAATAAAAATGGTAACCAGCGCAAGCGAGGTGTCGTTGTCGTCGGCGTCAATGATTGGGGCCACCGCCGCAATGGCACTACCACCGCAAATGGCCGTACCCGACGAGATGAGGTAGGCATTCTTGGGGTTGACCTTCAGTAGCCTACCAAGGCCCACGCCCACAAGCATAACACCCACCACCGACACAATCGTGAAGAGCATACCCTCCTTGCCCGCAGCGAGCGAAGCGTGGAGGTTCATACCAAAACCAAGGCCCACAACCGAGGCCTGCAATAGATATTTCGACACTTTCTTATTGGCCTTCGCATAGGGCGCACCAATGGTGAGTGCCAGAGCAATACCCATAAACAAAGCCACCGCAGGCGACACCCAAAGGCTGCCAATGGCACACAGCCAATAGACCATTCGACGCAGGGTCAGCACCACCCTCTCGTTTCCATTATCGTTATTTGTCATCTTTACACCTTTCTCTATTAAGCACCCAAAGGTAGGCATTTTTTCACAGATTCTTGTGCTTTGGCACTTGTTTTGTCCTCATGGGTGCAGAAGTCGGACGCAAAAAAGGTTGCGTGGCGGCTATGTTTAACCAAAAATAAAAACAACAAATTGTTATGAAAAAAGTTTTGCTTCTGTGTGCTACGGCACTGATGGTTACCGTGGCCGCATCCGCCCAGGGCTGGGCGTGGGGCCCCAAGGTGGGTGCCACCTTCACCACCGTCAATGGTGTGCCCAATCTCAAACTCCGCGAGGGCGTAACCGCCGGCCTCTTCTTCGAGAGCGTGGCCGCCGACTGGTGCGTCATCGAGGCCGACCTGCTCTTCTCGATGCAGGGCTTCAAGGTGGAAGACGAGCTCGACAGCAAGGTGCGACTCAACTACCTCTCAATGCCCATCGTGGGTAAGTACTACGTAATCGACGGGCTCAACCTCCAACTCGGCGCCTCGTTCGACTACCTCATCCACTCGGGCATTAAGACCGACAGCGCCACCGAGTTCAACATCGATGGCGACTTCAACAAGTTCAATATCCAGTTTGTAGCCGGCATGGCCTACGACTTCGACTTCGGTATGGTCTTGGAGGGTCGCTACTGCTATGGCCTCACCCCCATCTCCACCCAGACGCAGGATGCCTACTCGGGTATGCTGCAAGTAACGGCAGGCTGGAGATTCTAACCAACAAGCAACAAGGCCGAAGCACTCGCTTCGGCCTTGTAATTTTAATGCCATTGGCTTTTGGCTTATTAGTAGTTAGTAAAGAGTATTTAGTCAATATTTTTTCGGACACTCTGTGTCCGCCCCGTTTGACGTTTGACGTTTGACGTTTGACAAAAAAGTCGGTTGACGGTCGACGGTTGACGGTTGACAAAAGAAACAGACTCCCCCGCCTTTCAGGCACCCCCTCTAACTTAGAGGGGGAGTTGTTGGATGGAACAACTTATGCAGAGTACACTCCCCAACCAAAACCGCAAAACTGCTCCTCCACTAAGTTAGGGGAGGTGGCACGCAGTGCCGGAGGGGTCTGTCAGTCGGTTGACGGTTG
>JAFYRC010000067.1 GCA_017547065.1 Tidjanibacter sp. | reverse complement strand
CATTGCATAGAAGCCTGCATCTTTGTAGAAGGGAAGTACTCGCTCTACCTGATTCTGATTCAAGCGGGTAGCAAAGGCCGATTGTTGGCCGTCACGAAGGGTCAAGTCCCTGATTTTAAGTTCTTTTGCCATAACTGTTAGTTTTTGTTTTAAGGTATTTGTTTTTGTTGTTATCTATCTATTGTTATTTATTTCACAAATATAATCTTTTTTCCGTGAAGTTGTACTCCCAAAGCTCTCTTTTTTTCGCAAACAAAAAGGGCTGAATGTTAGTTTCAGCCCTTTTCTATCGTTATTTTCACTCGGAGTCGCGCTCCGATGGTCGGTCTATTTCACCACTCCCTTCACAAAGAGGGTCAGCACTCCACCCTCGATATTGGATTGGAGGTGGATGCCCTTGTTGAAAACGCCCTCGTCCTTGGGGTCGTAGGTCACCACAATCGCGCCCTTCTGGTTGGGTTGCACGGGCCTACGGGGATACTGCACCGAGATACACCTACACGACGAGCTCGCCTTCACAACCACCAGCGGCGCGGTGCCGTCGTTCACGAACTCAAATGCGTGGCTACGGCTCTCGCCCCCTTTGACAAACTCACCGAAGTCGTGGCTCACAGCCCCCGTGAAGGTCATCTGCGGGCCCTTCTTGGCCTCGACATCCTGTCCGAAAGCCACCACAGCAAGGCTCAACAGAGCAAATATCGTTGCAATAAATCTCTTCATATTCTCCCTATTTCTTTCCCGTTTTGAGTCGGAAGCGGTAGGTAATCGTTCCCACCTGGATATCCTGGTCGCTCTCGCTAAATTTCACGCCCTTGGCCGCCTTGATAGCCTCGGCCACCAGAGGTGACTTGGCCGACACTGTGGAGCCCTTGGCGTGGAATGCTGCGCCCGTAACGTCGCCATTGCCATTTACCCAAATCTCCACCACAACGGTACCCTGTTCGTTGTCGGCATACCTCGGGCGAGGGAATTCGCCCCTCGGCCTACGGCCCTCGAGGTTCCAGTCGGGCTCAAAGCCATCGGCTCCGCCCGTACCCTCGTAGTTGTCGGAGGTGGTGCCACCGATGTAGCCCTGATTGCCGGCGAGGGTATCCGTGGTACCCTGCGACTTGGCGGGCGACTCGGGGGTATTACCAGGGAAGAGTGCCCTGCGGTTAACCTCCCTCGGCTTGGGTTCCTCCACCACTGGCTCTGGCTCAACCTCCTTCTGTTCACTCTCCTGCACCTCGGTGTCTGTAATGAGGTTACCCTCCTCTACCTCGGGTGCGGGCTCCTCGGGTTGGGTCTGCACAGCCTCCGTTTGGGGCACATTTTGGGGCTCGGGGAGCACCGTGTCGTCGGCCAGTTGGGTGTCGTCGGCACCACTGCCGCTATCCTCAACCACGCCGAAGTCGACCAACATACCCTGCGCTTGGGCCTCGCTCTCCACCGTAATCTCACCCCACACATACAGACCCGCCATCAATAGCGAGTAGAGGGCTACGAAAACGTATCCCAGCGCCTTACCGAGCGAGTTGTCTGTGTTGTAATAGTTCATTTTGTGCTGTTGGCTATTGGCCGTTGGCCGTTAGCTATTTATTTTCAAATGCTGAATACTTTTCGGGAACGACTTTTCGGGGAGGAAATTTTGTGCCAAACGAGAGGGACGCTCCGCAGTTTACACTCCGTAAATGAGGAAGCGGACCTTGATGGTTGGTACAAAATTTACCCTCGAAAATCGTTTCCCACCCTACTCTGGTTGGGTTGCCAATATTAGTCGGTACTTATTCTGATTGGCGATGTTCATGACCTTCACAACCTCACCAATGGGCACACCCTCGTCGCAGTGGAGCGACACAGTGGGCTCCTCCTTCTCGGCCATCTTCACAGCCAAGGCAGCCTCCACCTGCGCAAAGGGCACCTTCTCGCCATCGACGTAGAATTGGAGGTCACGGGTGATGCTCACCGTAACGTAGGGCCTCTCTTTGAGCTGGTTGGAGCTCTTCGGCAGGGTGAGTTTCAGCGCATTGGGGTTGATGAGGGTGGTGGCCATCATCATAAACATCAACAGCAGGAAGATCAGGTCGGTTTGTGCCGACGAGCCCACCTCCTTGATGATTTTTGTTCCTCGTTTGATTGCCATACTCGTTCCCTATTTTTTCTCAACGGGCTGGTTGAGAATGTCCATAAACGCGATGGAGTTGGCCTCCATCTGGAAGATCAGTTTCTCGATGCGAGCCACCAGGTAGTTGTAGCCAAAGTGGGCGGGAATACCCACAATCAGACCTGCCACGGTGGTGATCATTGCCACATACATACCACCCGCCAGCACGCTCATATCCACAACGCCACCTGCCTGCGACATACCCATGAAGGCCTTGACCATACCGAGTACGGTGCCCAAGAAACCAACCATAGGTGCACCGCTCGAAATGGTTGCCAAGAGGGGAAGACCGGTCTCCAACCTCGACACTTCGAGGGTTGCCTCGTTCTCGATGGTGGTCTGGATGTCGCTCATGGGGCGGCCAATGCGGCTAATGCCCTTCTCCATCATCCTTGCCACGGGGCTGTCGGTCTTTTTGCAGAGCCTCAGGGCTGCCTCAACCTTGCCGTCGCAAATCAGGTCGCGCAGGCGGTTCATGAAGTTGGGGTCAATCTTCGAAGCCTTCCTGATGGCCACAAACCTCTCCACGAAGATGTAGATGGCAAGGCCACCCAACAGCAACAGGGGCCACATAAGCCAGCCACCCTTCATAAAAAGTTCGCCAAATCCGAGAGTCTCGGCCGACTGATCGGCCACTGCTTGAAGTAGAGTAATCATAGTTTTGTTTGGTGTTTTTTATTATTTTCTATTACTTTTTCTCAATTCCCCGTCTGCCCCGCGTCGAGCTATTCGCTCGCTCCTGCGGAAGGCTCCGCAAAGGTACCACTTTTTTCTGGCATATCGGCCACCCTCTTTGGTTTTTTGCGCCACAGGTCACTCAGGCGGTCGAAGCTACGGCGGTAGTAGATACCCACACCGTTCTCCTGCAAACCCTGGTTCTCGTCGAAGCGGTCGATGGTGCGCGAGAAGCCTTTGAGGATGAAGTTGCCCGCCTTGTCGAGCAGCAGCGTCAGTGCGCCACCACCGGTGAGCTGGTTGTTACCCTCGCCTGCGCCACCCTGATAGTAGCCACCCGTGTCCACATTGGCCTCCAACTCCAACAGCAGGCGGTTGTCGATAATCTCCGTTTCGAAGTCCACGCCATAGGTGCTGGCCGTTTCGTCATACATCTTATACTTCACATTGAAGCGGTAGGCGTCGTTCGACACAAGCCTCGACACCTGATCCACCAGCAGTCCAAGGCCGATGGCCGTACCCGTAGCGCCCGCCTGGGCCGTACCCTGGCCCGAGCCACTGCCGTCCGAGTAGAAACTACCCATCGCCAGCAGGTAGACAAACTGCGTTGCCATCATCTCCTGCGAGGAGAAGTAGCTCGAAAGTATGCTCTGGTACTCGGCATTGGCCGTGGGCACATTGATGTCGAAGTTCAGGTCGATATCCGCCAGCGAGCCACCCAGGTTGACAATACACTCCACCGGTGTGGAGCCCCTCGAAGCCGAGGTCTCGGTGCCGAGCAGGGGTGCAAGGGAGGTCTTAACCTTATAGAACGCATCGATGTCGATGTGGGCATCCATCGGGCTACCGTTCCAGCGGATGTAGCTACCGGGGCTGATGGTAAATCGCTTGCCGATGAGGTTCTGGAAGTTGAAGTTGTAGTATCCCTCGGAGATTTGGTAGTCGCCCCTGATCTGTATGTCGCTATTGGAGGTGTCGATGGCCACACTCAGGTCGGCCTCGCCACTTGCCACCAGCACGTTGTTGGTAGCCTCGTCGATGATAAGCCTCAGCTGGGTGTCCTTATTCACACCCAACTGTGCATCAATCAGCACATTACTCTTGCGTCCGCTCTTGCGGTTGCGGTTTTCCATCAGCAGTTTCTTACGCGCCACCACATCCGTAGTGTCGGGAGCCATGGCGCTCTCGGCGTCCACAAACTGCACAAAGTCGACACTCGAAAAGTCGCTCGAACCGCTCAGCGGCAGGTTGAACACCGAGCCTTCGCCCGTGTTGAGTGCCGCATCAATCACCACATCGCCACCCTCCGACATCAGCGACGCCGCACCCGACACCGTGACGTTGCCATAGAAGGGCAACTCGCGCAGGGGAGGTAAGTCAATCACCGCCAGCGACATAGGTATGAGCTGGATGTTGTATTTCAAACTATTCAAATCGGCGAGGTCCACTCCACCGTTCAGTGTGGCACGACCGCCGTGGGTATCGCTCACCTGTGTGGCTTCGATTCTGCCCACATTGTCGGCAAACTCCACCTTCAACGAAGGCACCTTGTAGGTCACACCCGTGAGGGCAACCTTCGCCTCCACACTCTCCAATTCGAGCGTACCGTCGATTTTCAGCGACGCACCCTCGCCCTCCACGCTCAGGTCGGCCACCGCGCCACCACTCAGCTCCGACACCACATCCGTGGCCAGCGAACCGAAGGCTGCAAGGTCGAGTTCCCTCACCGTAAGCCTACCCTCATAGGTGTTCTGTTCCAGGTCGTAGAGTGCGCTCACGAGCGTAGAGCCCAGTTCGCTATTGTTGAGCCTCAGCGACACCTCGCCCTCATCCTTGGGCATACTCACGCGGAGATCCATGGGGGCAACCGTCACGCCACCCACCGACACATCCGTGAGCGAGAGTTGGCCCTCGCCAAAGGGACTCGCCATGGCCGAGCAAATCTCCACACGGCCACTCAGGCAACCCTCCACCTCCTTCACACCCGCCAGTTCGGCAAGCGCTCCGAGCAGTACACCATCCAGTTCGAGCCTCAAAGGCACCCTGTCGTTGGGGGCTACCTCGCCATCGAGGAATATGCGTTGCTCACCCGAAGTGAGCGTAAAGTGGTCAATCGCAAGGCTCTCGGAGTTGTAGTCGATAGCCTCGGCCGAGAGATCCCAGCGGTGGTTGTTGAGCATCACAAACGAGTCGGCCAGCGAAGCCCTCGCCTGCATCTTACCGCCCTTATCATACCACAATTCGCCGTCGGCCTGCACGCGTCCGCTCACCGCCGAGGTGTTGTCGCTAAAAAGCAGCGTAGCACCAAGGTGGCTACCCTCCTTGGCGTAGGCATTCACAACCACATCGGGCACAGAGGTACCCAGTGCAAGGAGTTCATTAACCTCCACTCCGAGGTCGATACGCTCCGAGGTACCGTTGGCACCGACATGTATTCTCGAAGCGAGCAGGTCGGTCCACTCCACATAGTCGCTATCCAGCGCAAACACAAAGGCTCCCGCCGAGGGCGAAAACTCCATCGACAGCGAGCTGTCGGCCGCAATGGTCGCACCCGGCACAAAGGCCGCCAGGAGGTTTTCGTCGGTGTTGATGCTCACGTGTATGCTGGAATAGTCGGAGGCACGATAGAGCGCCTCCACATCGGTCGCCGCGGTTTGCTCCTCACCCTTACGGTTCGGATTGTTCGACGGAAGGGGGTTGATAAGTGCGCCACCGAAGTAGGCAAAGACATCCTCATAGGAGGCCCTACTACGGTACTCCACGTCGGCAAGGGGCGAGTAGAGCGAGAAGGATTTTTCGCCCTCGGAGCCACCGCCCACAACCACGTTGATCAGCTCGGTGGAGAGCGTATCGGCCGTACTAACGTAGACCAGGTCATTGATCATTGCTCGACCCACAAGGTCATCGAGCGACGCACCCTCGGCCGAGGCCTCCAAGTTGCACGACAACCACGAGCGACTGTCGCTCGGAGCCATGCCCAGGGCGGCAAAGTCCACACCCTCCAAACTCAAATTGAGGTTATATTGGGGTTCCAGCCACGACAAGTCACACTCCGCATCGAGCGCACACAGCAGGTTGCGGTCCAGCGAGCGGAGCGTCAATCGGGCCACGTCGTTCTCATAGCCACCTTCGAGCGAAATATCGTTGTAGGTGTAACCTCCATAGGCCAGTCGGTCGATAAACACCGAGCCCGAGCCGGTGATGTTCTCCTCGGCGAAGAGTCCTTTCAGGTCGGCCGTGAGGGTAACCTTTCCGAGCTCCTTCACATCCACCACTCGGCCCACATTGAGGCCCCTCATCCACACCTCGCCATCGAAGTCAATCTCACCCTTGCGGGCAAACTCAACCGAGCCGTCCACGCCCGCACTTCCGAGGTCGGTAGCAAGGCCCAACGACACCCTCAGGGCATTGTCGGCAGCCACACCCGAGAGGTTCAAATCGACCTCGCGGAAGCGCTCCACCCAAGGAGTAATTTGCTCATTGAGAGGCGTTTTCGTAACATCCTCATAGATTGTGATGGCCTGAGCAGTGGTTGTCTTCACGCTCAGCGAGTCGACACTAATACGGGTATTGGGGAACTCCACAACGTTCTCAATTCTAACCCTACCTTTCACATCGGCACCCTCCACCTGGGCCCCTGCAAGGCTGACCACAAAGTCGTCCACAAGGCCGTCGAACGAGCAGTCGAAGTGCTCCACATCCACGCCCACATCACCCAGATCGGGCACAAACATCGCCAGCGCCTCGTGCGTGAGGTAGGAGTCGTCCGACTCGATGGACATATTCACGCGGCTATTGTAGAGCTTATAGTCGTCCCACTCGGCGGCCGTAAGTTCCACCTTCGGCACGCGCACATCGGCCTCGCCCGAGTAGAACTGCACGTCGTAGAAGAGCAGGTCGGCCTCACTGCTCACAATGAGCCTCTCGATGCTACTGTTCTGCAACGATGCGCCGGTCTTGTCAGTTGCCGTCAGTTTGTCGATGCGCAACTCCACATCCTCGCCCACAACGGTGAGTAGGCCAATGTCGAGGAGGTCGATGTGGAGATCCATATCGGAGTAGTTGATACCACTCCTCTGCGCGCGGTAAACTTTCTGATTGTAGAGTGTAAAGCGGGTGCCCCTGGCTTGCAGGTCGCGAATCACAAAAGGCTCCGAGGAGGCCTTTGCAGGGGGAAGTTGCTCCTGCACTTTGAGCACCAGTTTTTCGATATTGGTCCTTCCGTCCTCGCCCGCATGAAGGTTAAACCAGCCACCCTCCACACGCACACGGCTCGGAGCAAACACACCCTCGCCCAACAGGGCATTACGGTCGATGGTGGCCGATGCGCGGGGCACATAGAGAAGCGTGTCGCCCGCGAGATCCTCCACATAGAGATCCTCCACCACCACATTCGAGAGTCCCGAGATGCTCACACCTCGCAGGGAGATGTTCAGACCAAACTCCTCGGTCACCCAATCAACAACCCTATGGGCAGCAAAAGTCTGCACTCGGGGCAGCGAAAAGGCCAATGCCACCACGAGTACCAACAAAAATAGCATTAAAACCACTGCACTAAGCGTGTGGAGTGCTACGTTTGCGAGTTTTTTTATACCTTTGCTCATTAATTGGTTGTTTTAACCTACAAGTTTACGAATTTTATCGTCGAAAAACAAATATGGAAGTTACAATTTTAGGTATCGAGTCTTCGTGCGACGACACTTCGGCTGCCGTGTTGCGTGGAACAACAATGCTCTCCAACGTGATTGCAAGTCAGGCTGTGCACGTTAAGTATGGTGGTGTGATCCCCGAGCTTGCCTCGCGAGCACACCAGCAAAACATTGTACCCGTGATAGATACGGCGCTCAAAGATGCCGGCATCACCGCCGACCAAATCGACGCCATCGCCTTCACACGAGGCCCCGGACTGCTCGGTTCGTTGCTCGTGGGAGTATCCTTCGCCAAGGGTCTTTCGCTTGCAAAAAACATTCCGATGGTGGAGGTAAACCACCTCCAAGGACACATCCTCTCCCACTTTATCGACCTGCCCGACGCCGAGATTCCACACCCCGCGTTCCCATTCCTGTGCCTGCTCGTTTCGGGCGGACACACACAGATTGTGAAGGTCAACTCGCCCCTCGACTTTGAGATTGTCGGCACAACCATCGACGACGCTGCCGGCGAGGCCTTCGACAAGTGCGCCAAGGTGATGGGCCTGCCCTACCCCGGTGGCCCCGTAATCGACCGTTTGGCACACGAGGGTAACCCCGAAAGGTTCCGCTTTGCGAAGCCTTCGGTCGACGGTTTCGACTACTCGTTCAGCGGTCTGAAAACCTCGTTCCTCTACTTCCTGCGCGACCACGTTGCCGAAAATCCCAACTTCATCGAGGAGAACAAGGCCGACCTGTGTGCCTCGCTCCAAAAGACCATCATCGACATCCTTCTCAAAAAGCTCATCAAAGCTTCGAAGGCTCTCAACATCAAGGAGATAGCAATCGCCGGCGGCGTGTCGGCCAACTCCGGCCTGAGGGAAGCTATCGAGGATGAGGGCCGTCGTCGCCACTGGAAAACCTACCTCCCTCCGCTGAAATTTACCACCGATAATGCCGCAATGATTGCCGTTGCGGGCTACTATCACTACCTCAATGGCGAGCAGAGCGAACTCGATGTTGCACCCGTGGCAAGGCTCGAGGAACTCCTCAAATAGAAGGGTACGAAAGAGAGCAAAATTAGTGTATGAACAAGGTGAAATTTTCTCGCATCGGCCTGCTTTTCGCAGCCACTTTTGCGCTCCTTTTTGCGGGTTGCAAGGGGAGTGATTATGTGAGCTACACCGACACCATCAACGTCAATGGCGTGGAGCTTTTCTATGCCGCTGAGGGTGCCGGCAGGCCCGTCATTCTGCTGCACGGAAATGGCGGTAGTCACAACGATATGGAGACCACCACACGACAGCTCGCACAGGCGGGCTACCTCGTCTATGCGCTCGACTCGCGCGGTCAGGGTGCCAACCCTCCGCTGGCCGAGTACCACTACAAAGACATGGCCGAGGATGTGCGCCAATTCATTATAGCTAAGGGACTTACAAAGCCCGCAGTGTTCGGCTTCAGCGACGGTGGCAACATCGCTCTCCAACTCGAAGTGCTCCACCCGGGCACCTTTTCGGCCATCGCTACGGGCGGTGCGAACATCTTCGTCAGGGGCTCGCTGGTGCCCGAATTTGAGGAGAGTTTTTTGGCCCAAACCAACCCCAATCCGCTCAACATTATGATGATGAACGAGCCCACGATGACGGTGGACGATATGCAGCTCATTGATTGCCCCGCGCTCATTATGTCGGGCGACTCGGACCTTATCCGCGCGGAGCATACCGCCCTGATTGGCAACAACATACCTCTGGGCGAGGTAGTCATCGTACCCAACGCCGACCACGGCTCCTACATCTACCACTCGCGCCGTGTGGGCGACCTCATCTTGGACTTTTTCAACCGCATCGGCTACCGATAGCGACCAGGATTACAGATACAAAAACGGGCGTACAACCACTTGTACGCCCGTTTTCTATTCCCTCACTAGGCCCTACTCGGGTCGGTATTCGAGCAGGTCGGCAGGGGTGCAGTCGAGCTCCCTGCAAATGGCATCGAGGGTGGAAAACCTCACCGCCTTAGCCTTGCCCGTTTTCAGTATTGAGAGGTTGGCAATGGTTATGCCCACACGCTCCGAAAGCTCGCTCAACGACATCTTGCGCTTGGCAAGCATCACGTCCAAATTCACAACAATCATATCTTCGCTCCTCCGCTGGTCTCTAAATTGTCAAATCGTTCTCCTCGGCCAGCAAGGTCGCACGGACATAAATGAAGGCAATCAACAGCAAAAAACCACCACCCAGAATGGTCTGCGTGTCCACCTGAATGTAGCGTATGCCATTGATAATGCCAAAGTTACTCTCGCAGAAGGCGTAGATGACGTAGGGCACCAACGCCCAAAAGAGTAGCGAGCTGTTTGCCTTCACAAAGGGGCCACTGGTGGAACGGAAAATGTTGCCCACGAAGATCGCAAAGAGCACCACCAACACCGCCATCGAAAGAGCACGACCGCCAACAATAGCCATCTTCAACCCGCCGTGCTGCGCCCAATCCACAGCCGGCTCCCAATGGCCCGCCGCCACATTGTAGGTCTGTTTGCCCACTCCGAGAGCGTGAATCAACACAAAAATAAATAAGACCATAATGGCCGCATAGATCGAAATTCTGCTCACCTTTTTCATAATCTCACAGAGGTTTTGTAATCGTTTAGGAATAAGTTTTTATCGTTTGTCGATACAAAGGTAGTGCAAAAATCCAATCTTCCAAACGAAAAACGAAAAATATTTATCGTTTTGCAATAAATTTTATAAAACTACCCGCCCATCCAACGGGCGGAGAGCTCAGTCAGTCGGTCGACGGTTGACGGTCGACGGTTGTCTTTAGACGTTAGACAAAAACTCCTCAATCAGCCGATTAACCTCGTCGGGAACATCGGTGTTTGAATTGTGGCCCGCACCTTTGAGCCACACCAGCGGAATAGCCGTGCGCTTATGCCACGCCCTATTGTGTCGTTTGGCCGAGCCCGCAAGGTCCTTCGCGCCACACAACAGCAGTGCGGGGCTCTCTATTTTGTAGGCACGGTCGGCCTCAATGGCCTCGGCAAGCATCCTCATTCCGTGGCCCGAAATCTGAACATAACGCTCTTTGTCAGCGCAATAAGTCATCATCATCTCTCGCATCAGCCCACGGCCGTAGTCGGTAGTGGAAACTCCCCTTGTGCCCAGCGACAGCAGACTGCGCCACGGGTAGAGGCGATAGACGGGCTCCATCCTTTTCAGTAGCCATATCTCGGCTGCGGTGGTAAACTCACGCTGTAAGGGGGCCGAGTCGATGGACACAAAACCGGATATTTTGTTGGGGAAAAGCTCGGCATAGGCTTGGGCAACGTATCCACCCATAGATTGGCCGATGAGTATGGGGCGGCTGAAACCCTCGCGGGTGAGTATCTCGTCCAGCCAACGGGCCTTGTCCATAAGGTCGAAATCGAAGGTGAAGGGCCAAGAGGCTGCGTGGGCAGGAGCATCCCACACAAGCAACGGATAACGCCCCCTGAAATGGGCCACCTGCTTGTCGAAGAGCCTGTGATCGGCCGTCAGTCCCGGTAGGAATACCAACTGCACCCCACCGCCACATGCCTCCGCACTATTGTGTGCACACTTGTCCACCCAATAGTGAATCTCACCACAAGCCGTCCTATGCACCTGCTCAACCATCTCCGCCACTCACATTTTACAATTCGTTAGTACAAATATACGTTTTTTTTGCTCATATTCGCAACAACCTAGCCAGAAGTACAGCCCACGTCTTTCTTTCCCCGTGGCTATATTCTTTGCTATTCGTGCATTGATTAGAGAGATAAAAAAGTAAGCCCAACACATTTGTTTGCCCAACATTCCTCCCCCTGCACCCCCAGCAGGGGGTTATTATATATATAATATAGGTATAAACTTTCCACCATCACCCACAGAAAGTCTCCCCCATCAAAGGTAAAGTTGGAGGGGTTATCT
>JAFYRC010000066.1 GCA_017547065.1 Tidjanibacter sp. | reverse complement strand
TCTGTAAACTCACACTCTAAAAAAAAGCAAAAACCAACACCTGTTTCAAGTGTTGGCTTTGCTGTTTGTGGCTATATTGAAATCTTGGTGTTGATGACTGTGATGTCTAACAGTTTCGCATAGTGCTGTGTCATTTTCGTATTTGAGTGTCCGAGTATTTTTGCCACCACTTCAATCGACACTCCCGAGTTGAGCAACAATGTCGCAGCCGTGTGCCTTGCAATATGCGAGGTTAATTTCTTCTCTATCCCACACAAGTCGGCAATCTCTTGCAGATAGGAGTTGTAGCGTTGGTTGCTGATGATGGGCAGTTCGTAGTCGTACTTTTCGAGCAAGCCTATCGCCACATCACTCAAAGGGACAATGTAGGTGATGCCCGTTTTGATACGCTGCTTTTTGAGGTACTTCACACCATTATCGGTTGTCTGTATGTCCTCTTTTTTGACGGATGCCATATCGCTGTATGAAAGAGCCGTATTGCAAGCGAAGATAAAGACATCCCGCACCTGATTCAATCTTTTTATTTTGAAATCCCTGTTGGCGATTCTCATCATCTCCTCTCTTGTCAATGGAGTGATGACTACCTCCCCACGCTTTATCCTGATGGTCTCAAAGGGATTCTTGTCTATCCTGCCATTGTGCATCGCATAGGCAAAAATAGCCTTTGTCTTGGTTAGGTATGAGCACAGGGTGGCTGTTTTGAATCCCATCTTGTTTGCAAGGTGATATTTGAAGGCGAGTATGTCTGCGTTGTTTACAGCCTTCAAGGGTTTGTTTGGTATCACCTCTTTGAGTTGCTCCACTGCGAGGGTGTATTTGCAATAGGTAGCCTTGCCAATTTCGGTTCCCACTCGCTTCTGAGCCAACTCTATATACTCATCCAATAGGGTGTAGAACATATAAAGACGCTCCTGAAAGCCGTTCCTAACATAATCCGTAAGCGTCGAGGATTGAACCCTCATCCCCTTTGCGATGCAGTCGGTGTAGAACTCATCCACTTTCTGCCTAACGGCTGAGCAATAGCGAGTTATGTGATTTTGTCGCTTTGAAAAAATAGATTTTTTGAACTCGTCAGGATTAACCATTAAGTCGAGTTTTACATTCGAGCGAACCCCATCGATGTTAATCCATAGAGTGATTTTGCTGAGGTTTGCACGGTTTGCTTTGCTTTTCTCGCAAGTAAAATTAACGGTGTACATAGTTGAATGACAGTTAGTTAAACAATTCTGTGCATCCGAGATTCTACACTGCTAAAAATTGATGCGTATATGCAAACTAAATACCCGATTTTTGGGTGCTTGCTAAAACAAAAACCCCCTCAGAGGCATCTCTGAGAGGGTTTTCTTGTTTGCTTTGAGCTGTTTCCGAGGATTGAACTCGGGACCTCTTCCTTACCAAGGAAGTGCTCTACCACTGAGCTAAAACAGCATTTACTTCCTAAAAGCGAGGCAAAAGTATAACACTTTTTTTTATTGTGCAACTTTTTTGCGCTTTTTTTTTAGAAAAATATTTAATCCCCAACGCAAGCCGGCACCCTCCGCAGGGGCTATCATCCTCAGTGCCTACGGGTTATATATTTATAAAGCAAGTAGTTCCTCATGAGCTCATTAAACTGCTCCTGGTTAGAGTCTTCCCTTTGTTCATACGTTCGCACACCACCCCTACCGAAGTCACCTTGATTTCGGCGTTTGCGGTCGGCTTTCTTGCGATTAATCCTCTCCATCAACAATTTCACACCAAAGATTCGTAGCATAGGGCAAAAAGATTTTGTTCCTCCGAATATACAATATTTCCCATACATACGCAAATAGCAACCGAGGTAGAGAAAAAAATCCACTTCCAATGTTCAATTTTCAATTCTTTTTCATACTTTTGGGAGGTTGTTTATTGCATAAACAGATATGTACGATTTCAAAGCACTCAAACGCATCATCATCGCACTCGGTATTGCCTTCGTTGCAGTACTCGCAATTCTTCTTTACACCTGCCGTCCGCTCGGCGGATTTGCAATCATCTCGGCCGTCTTCATGGCCGTCATTGCCCTCTACCTCCTGCTCATCCCCCACAGGCTGATTAAGGAGATGCAGGACCTGGAAGAGCGCATCGAAATGCTCAAAAAGAATCAGAAGTAGACAACACACCAACAACGCAATCAAAGTTACACATCACAATATGAAACGTATTCTTATCGCAGGCGCAGGCGGCCAAATTGGCACCGAGCTGACCACACATCTTCGCAAAATCTACGGTCCCGAGAATGTCATTGCTGCCGACCTCCGAGATTGTCCCCTCCTCGCCTACGACGGTCCCTTTGAGATTCTCAACATTCTCGACCGAGAGGCCTACGCCGCACTCGTTAGGCGCTATGATGTTGACACCATTTTCAACCTTGTGGCCGTACTCTCCGCCACCGGCGAGAAGAACCCCCAGGGTGCGTGGAACATCAACATGGGTGCACTGATGAACTCTTTGGAGATTGCCCGCGAGTATGGTTGCGCGCTCTTCACACCCAGTAGCATTGGTGCCTTTGGTGGCGACTACCCCAAGGACAACACCCCTCAGGACGTTGTAATGCAGCCCGACACCATCTATGGTGTGTGCAAGGTTACGGGCGAGATGCTCAGCAACTACTACAACAGCCGCTTTGGTGTTGACACCCGTAGTGTGCGCTTCCCCGGCATCATCTCCAATGTGACCATGTCCGGCGGTGGTACCACCGACTATGCTGTGGAGATTTTCTACGAGGCCGTAAAGACGGGTCACTATACCTGCCCCGTGCCTGCCGACGTGTATATGGATATGATGTACATGCCCGACGCACTCAAAGCGATTGTGGACCTCATGGAGGCTGACCCTGCCAAGCTCCGCCACCGCAACAGTTTCAACGTTACGGCCATGAGCTTCACTCCCGAGATTATCGCCGCCGAGATCCGCAAGCACATCCCCGAGTTCACCATGGACTACGACGTAGACCCCGTAAAGGAGCAGATTTCGCGTAGCTGGCCCAACAAGCTCGACGATAGCTGCGCTCGTGAGGAGTGGGGTTGGAGCCCCGACTGGAACCTCGCCTCTATGGTGGAGGATATGCTCCGCGCCGTCAGAGCAAAGTTGAACAAATAGTAAGCACCAGACGTTAGACGTTAGACGTTAGACGTTGGACGTTAGACAAAAAAACAATGACACCACTTGCAGAACGACTCAGGCCACAGAGCCTCGAAGAGTACATCGGCCAGCAACACTTGGTCGGTGAGGGTGGTGTTATCCGCAAGTTTATTGAGGGTGGCAACATACCCTCATTCATCCTCTGGGGCCCTCCGGGTGTGGGTAAGACCACACTAGCAAAACTTGTAGCCCTGGCACTGGGTCGCCAGATGTTCACCCTCTCGGCCATTGCGAGTGGTGTGAAGGAGGTGAGGGAGGTGATTGA
>JAFYRC010000006.1 GCA_017547065.1 Tidjanibacter sp. | reverse complement strand
CTACTGGATGTGATGATGCCGGAGATGGATGGCATGGAAACCTGCCGACGCATGCGCCAAATGCCGCAGTTGGACAACACAATGATTGTATTCCTCTCTGCCCGTGGCGAAGACGAGTCGCAGTTGGAGGGGTTCGAGCTCGGAGCCGACGACTATATCACCAAACCTGTGAAGGTAAAGTTGCTTGTTAGCCGCCTCAAAGCAATTCTCAAACGCACCGAATCGGAAGGAGTAGCTAGCGAGGAAACATCGACAGAGAGTGGTGCACAAGATGTCATTACAATCGACAAAGAGAGATTCTTGGTGATCAAAAACGGCAAGGAGATAGTCCTGCCACGCAAGGAGTTTCAGTTGCTCGACCTGCTCTACTCCAAGCCACAAAAAGTGTTCTCTCGCGAGGATATCTACGCATCCGTATGGGGTAGCCAGGTGATTGTTGGTGACCGCACGATTGACGTACACATCCGCAAGTTGCGCACAAAGATTGGCGAGGATCACATTGTAACAATCAAAGGCGTGGGCTACAAATTTCAGTAGACACACCCCGGAAATAGATACCGAAAAGACAAAAAAAACACATAATTAATCACAACAAAAAAAACAGAAAACAAAATGGTTATTCTTGTTCTTAACTGCGGTAGCAGTTCTATCAAGTATCAGGTAATCGAGATGTCGGAGGGTGCCGACAGCCTGTTGGCCAAAGGTCTTATTGAGCGCATTGGCCTCGAAAACGGAGTTCTCACCCACAAACCCACAGGCAAAGAGCCCGTGAAAACTGTTACCGACATTCCCGATCACACCGTTGGTATCGACCTCATCATCAAAGCTATCACCCACCCCGAGAGTGGCGTGGTGAAAACTCTTGAGGAGATTGACGCCGTTGGTCACCGCGTAGTTCACGGCGGCGAGCAGTTCAAAGAGAGCGCCCTCATCGACAAGAGCGTTATGGACCTCGTAGAGGGTTGCGTTGACTTGGCTCCCCTGCACATTCCCGCCAACCTCAAAGGTATCTACGCTATCGAGACTCTTCTCCCCGGCGTACCCCAGGTTGCCAACTTCGACACCGCATTCCACCAGACCATGCCCGCCAAGGCATTCCTCTATGGTATCCCCCGTCGCTACTACGACGAGTACCGCGTGCGTGCCTACGGTTTCCACGGCACCAGCCACCGCTACGTTGCAGAGCAGGCTGCCAAATTGGTTGGTTTGGATATCAACAACTCCAAGATCGTTACTTGCCACATCGGTAATGGTGGCTCGGTAACTGCTGTATTGAACGGCAAGAGCGTGGACACCTCGATGGGTCTTACTCCCGTTGATGGTCTGATGATGGGTACCCGTTGCGGCTCGATCGACCCCGGCGTGCTCAACTTCATCCACACCAAAGAGGGTAAGAGCATGGAGGAGATTTGGAACCTCATCAACAAAGAGTCGGGCGTATACGGTCTTTCGGGCGGTCACTCGAGCGATATGAGGGACATCCAGGCAGGTGCAGAGTCCGGCAATGAGATTATCGCCGTTGCTGAGGAGGCATATTTCTACCGCATCCGCAAGTTTATCGGCTCCTACGCTGCTGCTATGGG